>WFRQ01000582.1 GCA_015486425.1 Deltaproteobacteria bacterium
GATATCCCAGAGATTTGGACTCATTGTAAAGCTTGTTAAAGCTGACCAGCGTCCCCATGTTGATAAAAAAGTATTTTATCAGATGCTTCAGCAGGCTGTGATTTTTAATGAAATAGCGGTCAATAATATCCCTGTAGATTATGAGGTCCATGTAATCCTTGAGGATGCGATGCTGGACATCCGGAGTTTCGTCAAAGGTTTCAGCAAACCCTCCTTCTGTAAGGTACCTGTTTAATGCGTTTTTGATAAAAGATACACTGCGGGAGGAGTGGGAATTAACTGTTATTTTTTTGTAAGCCAAGTACTCCCTGAAAGAAAAGGGAAAGATTTCATAGGATATTGTACGCCCCCGTAATGACGTAGAAATTTCACTTGAAAGCAGCCTGGAAGATGAACCCGTAACAAACAACTGGATGTTTAGTGTATCATGCAGTCGCCTTACGAAAAGCTCCCAGCCTTCAATGCTCTGCACCTCATCTAAAAAAAGATAGATTTTTTCATCACGTTTTTCGGGATAGAGTTCATAAAATCCCTCTATTAACCAGTCCAGGTCTTTTAAGCCCACGGGATACAGTCTGTCGTCCTCAAAATTAATATAGGCTATACTCTCCCGTGGGACTTTTCCCCGGAGTTTTTCCATTAACTTGAAAACAAGAGAAGTCTTACCGCTGCGTCTCACTCCAATCAGAGAAACGATCTTTCTGGTATGGAGTGGAATATCGTATTCCCTATCCACCAACCCGGAGAATTCTCTTTCCTGGGAATCAACTATGAGTTTTTTGAATATCTCTTTCACTGTTTTATCCTTTCATACAAGGATAAATATATCACAAAATAATCGTGTTAAAAAGGACAAAGGAACTGAAGAATTCCCATAACGGAAAGACGTTTTTCACACAACATTTTTTTCTTAGGGGCTGTCCAATAATAAGTTGGATGGTGGCGCGCTCAGATTTGGGTCAGGCTGAGTTGAACTGATTGAGCAAAACCGCAGGCGTAGCTGGGTTACGTTGAGGATTTTGTGATTGAAGTTCAGCTCAGGATGGCCTGAAGATGAGATGCGAAATCGGCAAGTTATTTTTGAACAGTCCCTTAACACGTATCTGCTCAGAGGGTGCTGCAGATGCAAGGCGGAGGGGGAGAATGCGTACTTACGGTACTTCGGGGGGCATTCCCAGTTTGTCTCACTATCATAACGGGCTGCGGCTATGTAACTTTTTGAGGCTGGTTCTGAAACTGTTATGAGGTCTCACCGACGTTATTTGTAGGTTTTCTCGCAGAACAAGCCTCAAAAAGCCACACAGCCTCCACAATAGTAGCAAAAGGCGAGACAAACGGGGGATGCTCCCGTATAATATGCCGGTTTTCTGATGCGTTATCCTGACTCTTCACATATAAAGCCGCGGTTCATATCCGTTGATGTTGAGGTTACAAATTTTTGCAGTAACGGCTGTGCAATGTGTCCTCGTGAGGCAATAAAGCGTCCCGCAGGTGTCATGACAGGGGATATCTTCAGAGAACTTATCCATTTTCTAGGAGAAAGCCGCTGCCTGCTTACTTTTTCCGGAATGGGAGATCCGCTTGCAAACCCGATGTTGCCTGAATTTATACGCATGGCACGGTCCGCAGGCCATGAGACCGGCGCGGTGGTGCATCCAGCATCTTTTTTAAGTCACAGAGGTGGTATGGAGCGGCTCCTTGAATGCCCTCCGCACAGCATCACGGTTTCATTTCCGTCTGTGCAGCCGACAGTCTTTGAAAGACTCTGCCCTGTCATCACATTTGAAAGTGCGCTGAATCAGGTCATGACTCTCAGGGAGAAGGTGGCAGGGAGAAGTAGAATCAGGGTCTCAGGCATTCTTACAAGGCTTAACATGGATGAAAAAAACGAATTCAGGGCATTCTGGAAGAAATATGATTTTCCATGCTGGGTAACGCCGTGTCATTCAAGGGGAGGCAATCTCGCGAATTATGAACTTCTTATGGAGACACAGGACAGGGGACTTGCGAAAGGCTTCTGTTCCCTGTTTATGTTTCACACATTTATTGCATGGAATGGTGATATTCTTGCGTGCTGTCATGATCTTGACGGCAGCACTTCACTTGGCACAGTCCCGGAGTTGCTAACATTCAGGCACCTCCTAACCATCAAGGAACGCATGGCCTCAATACGCCCCTGCCCTTCATTCAAACTTTGCAGCCGGTGTGATGAACCTCTGCGCAATATTTCTCTTCCCATGCTTCCCGAAACCGGCAGCCCTGAGGCAAGGCACAGATTTTTTCAAAAACTTGCAGCAGCATCTAAGAGAAGTAAATAACGAGCCTTGATCTGACCTCTCAGTATGCAGCAACAATTCATTCCAAAATCGCAAAATTCACTGGTTCCTCGCTGAAACGATAGCGATTTTATGGCTGCGGTCCGTGGCGCTACGAAAAAGAGCGGTCCATTACAGCGAGAATAAATCATATTTGATGTTAAAAAGTAAATCGTCTATAATGTAAAAGCATTGCATATTGGCCGATTAACCGCAGGATGAAGAGAGTATGTATATAAGCAGAACACTGGAAAGATTTTTCCTTGAAGCCGACAGGCATTTTCCTGTCCTGCTGGTCACTGGCGCCCGTCAGGTAGGCAAGACATCCATGTTGCAGCATTTGCAAAAGGAAAATATGCATTATGTCACATTGGATGACCCACTGATCCTGAGCCTGGCAAAGGAAGATCCCGCCCTGTTTATGCAGCGGTTTGAGCCCCCTGTCATCATAGATGAAATCCAATATGCCCCGGAACTGCTGCC
>WFRQ01000583.1 GCA_015486425.1 Deltaproteobacteria bacterium
CCTTTGAACAGTATCACAGTGGGTATGCTCTGTATACCGAACATGCCTGCAACCTGCCTGGCTTCCTCAGTGTTGACCTTGGCTACCCGTACATTTGGCTCAAGCTGTGCTGCTGCCTGTTCCATGGCAGGGGCCATCATTCTGCATGGTCCGCACCATGGGGCCCAGAAATCCACCAGTACTGGTATGTCATTTCTGCTGATGTGTTTCTGAAAATTGTGGTCGCCAAGCTCCACAGGGTGGGCCGTGAAGAGCGGATTTCCGCATTTTCCGCACTTTGGTCTGTCTCCCAGTCTTGACTGCGGCACCCTGTTTACACTGTCGCAGTGAGGGCACACTATGTGGATTCCGTTTTCGTTCATATTATAAACTCCTGTGTATGTAAAATTTTATCCGAAAATATTGTCTGGATCCTGATTTGAGAGGTTGTCGGATCTGCTGCGTATCCGCGAGGAATTTTCATCATAGTCGCTTATATGGGTATTCCGGAAATTTTTGAAAAGCTCAGTTCAGAACAAATCAATCAATATGCATCCGCAACCTCAACAGTCCCTTATTGAAACGTAACTACTCTCCCTCCTCAAAGAGGAATAACGGAAAGACGCTTTTCACGCAAAGTATGCATTTTTTACAGTATATCAAGGGGGCTGTGCTGCGAAAAATTTATTTTCCCTGGATTCATCAATGATGGATGCCTTTTTCGTATTGACATTAATGATTGATTTTTCTATTCATATAACAATTAGTCATCAAATCTTTTTTGATTTTGACAACTGGTCGGAAAATTCGTGCAAGATAACTGATCTCTTGACTCAATCCAGGTGATCGCCAAAGGAGGGAAGGGAATGCATGTTACCATGATAGTGTGCCAGGATAACCCGGAGATAATCTGGAACTGCTTCAGGCTTGCCAATATGATGCTTGAGGGTATGGATGATGTGAGCATTTTTTTGAACGGCCCTTCCGTGAGTTATGAACAGTCAGATTCCGAGCAATTTCCATTGAAACAGCTTGCAAAAATTTTCACTCTCTCTGAGGGTGAACTGTTCGCCTGAGGTAAGTGTCTGGACCTTCACGGTGTGAAGGATGGATATCATCAGAGGGCAACGCAGAAAAAACTGTACGAGCTGATCAGGGACAGTGACAAGGTGTTGACTTTTTAATTTTTGGTCGCGTATCAAACTGTAGACCTGACAGCATATAAGACGGTTTATTAACACAGAAAAGGTGTATGTACTCACAGGGTACCGCATCCGCTTATTTAATTGTCTGCTCAAGGAAGTGGGGAAGCAGGAGCTTCCAGTTTAAGGTTCCCAAACTGGAGTTTGGGAACCAGCAGTTAGAGCTTCCTTTATTTTGAGCCTTGAGCTTTCAGCTTGGGGCTATTTTAGGCGTTTCAAGATTGGGGAATAATGAAAAGGGGGAAGGATATGAGGTTCAGGGAGTCAATTTGTGTTTTGGTGATGGTGGTGTTTCTCATGCCACAGGTGGTGCTGGCCATGGAGGTTTACAAGAATGATGATTTCAAGGTCAAGGCCGGTTTCTGGGGTCAGGCGTGGTATCAGACTGTAAGTGACGGAAGGGATACTGACGGAGACGGCAAGCAGGACTCAACCATTTACGATACGCTTATCAGGCGTGCATACTTCTATGCTGGGGCTGATTACAGGAAGTATGTCAGCACCTTTATCCATGTGGCTGGAGACAGGATTGATCAGGACTATATGCATGACCGTCCAAGCCTCGGACTTGGTTCAAATCTGGTGGTCCGTGACTGGTGGGTGGATTTTAACCTGTGGCACGATATGGTGCGCCTCAAGGTGGGCCGTATGTATGTGCCTCTTACCCGTAATTACGGCACCACATCAACCAAGTCGCTTCTGAGTCTTGACCTCAACTGGGCACAGGGAGGCATCAGGGGAGGAATATTTTATCCCAGTAAAGTTGGTCGTGATGACTCTGTATGTCTATGGGGGAATGTGCTTGACAGCAGGCTGCAGTACCGGCTGATGCTGGGTGAGGGCATTGGAAATGATGATATAAATCCAGGCGATCATCCCAGGTTTGCAGGCAGGCTGAGCTGGGCTTTTATGGAGCCTGAGACCTCCTGGTTCAATGCAGGAACATATCTCGGCAAGAAAAAGGTGCTCACCGTGGGCGCAGGCTGGGATTTCCAGAGTGACCTTGACTATGGTTCGCCAAGCCGTACCTATGACTATGCCGCCTATACTGTTGATGTTCACTGGGATCAGCCCGTGGGGCCGGGAGCAGGGGCCGTAACCGCCGAGGCCGCTTATATTCATGTTAACAATGGTCCCAATGCCATTAACTATACCCACATGGTAAGGGGGGCCAATTCTGATATCGTATCTTTCAAGGGTGGATATCTCCTGCCCTGGCAGCCATATTCAATGGGGTTTCAGCCTGTATTTCATTTTGAGTATATGGACCCGGATACCGGGGACGGAACAACCGTGTTCGGCGGCGGAGTAAACTGGTTCTTTTATGGTCAGGCCAATAAACTCAGTTTTGATATAACAGCCGTTGAGCAGGGGGATGAGACCTATGGAAGCCGTCCGGTACAGGATCATGTGATCTGCACATTCCAGCTTGCCCTGGGCTTCTGAAATTTCATGGTCATAGACTTTTATGACATGGGGTTTGTCACCCCCTGACCATGAAAGTCAGCTCAAAGCTCAAAGTCGGAAGCTGAAAGATAAAAGCAAACAATCATGCCTTTTTTTGCCTTGAGCCTTCAGTAAAAGTTTTCTTCAATTTTTGAAGCGCTCAATTAAGGGGCTGTCCAAAAATAAGTTGGATGATGGCGCGTTCAGATTTGGGTCAGGCTGAGTTGAACTGATTGAACAAAACCGCAGGCGTAGCCGGGCTACGTTGAGGATTTTGTGATTGAAGTTAAGCTCAGGATGGCCTGAAGATGAGATGCGAAATCGGCAAGTTATTTTTGGACAGTCCCTAAGGTAATGGTTTCCTTGTGTCGATATGTAAGGGGTACGCCATGCGGTGCGTGTATGCAGTAAGAGCTGTCATGCAGGTATGACATGTGCCACTATTTAAGAAAACGCTGGACAATGGTAAATTTTGCAGGTAATAACTTGCTGTGTACAGTTGAAACTTCAAAATATTAGTCGTAAAATGAATAAAAATTCAGGCGTCAACCTTCAGGACATCTACTCTTTTTTGGCCCTTTCCATGAAGTATCCGGAACCATCCTGGTTCGACCATGGCTATACTTCAAACCTTATTACAATCCTGAAAGAGGCTGGGCTGACAGCCGAGGCGGAGAGTCTGAGCATGATCTCTGTGCCGGATGATAAGGTACTGGAAGACCTGCAGGTAGAATATACAAGGCTCTTCATTAATGCCGTGCCCCAGGTTCCCGCACCGCCTTTTGGATCAATCTATCTTGAATCCGGTCGCAGCCTTTATGGCAAAACCACTGAAAAGGTACGGGATTTTTACAGGGAGCACGGGTTTGATATTTCCGATCCTTCCGCAGTGCCTGATGAGCTGACTCTTGAACTGGAATTTCTGGGACTTCTTGCAGGCCAGGGACGGTATGAAGAGGAGGGACGTTTTTTGTCTGATTTCTTCCGGCCATGGTTTGTCAGGTTCCGTGATATAGTGGTGGCTGAGGCCAGGCATCCCTTTTATGTGGTCCTGGTGAAGCTGATTGATTTTTTTACATTACAGGAGGAAGACTGATATGGCCCCCAAATTGACCAGAAGGAGATTCCTTCAGACCGCATCTCTTGCTGCGGCATCCATACCGCTTTCAAAAGTGGTGGAAGCTGCGGAACCGGGACTCAAGCCCGGAGCTTTTGCTGCGCCTGGAAGTTTCAAGGATACAAAAACCGTTACAGGCGGTGTATGCGAGATGTGCTTCTGGCGTTGTCAGCTTGTTGGAAAGGTGCGTGATGGCAGACTTGTCAAACTTGAAGGAAATCCCAAGAGCATTGATAATGGCAAGGCGCTGTGTGCCAGGGGAAATGCTGGAATCAAGCTGGTCTATGACCCTGATCGTCTCAAGTACCCCATGAAGAATGTGGGAAAGCGCGGCAAACCAAGGTGGAAGAAGATTTCCTGGGATGAGGCGCTTAACGAGTGCAGTTCCAGGCTGGGAGCGGTCACCAAAAAATACGGTCCCCAGGGAGTGGCCGTATGGTATCATGGTGCCTCAGCCCATTATCCAACTGCCTTTTTCGAGTTTCTTGGTGTTCCCAACATGTGCGAACCTGCGTTTTATCAGTGCAGAGGGCAGACAGCCATGGCCATGCTCTACACCCTGGGTTTTGTACCCAACGAGGATGTGGATATGGCAAATGCAAAGGCAATGCTCCTTATCGGGACACACATTGGTGAGAATATTCATCTTTCCCATGTCCGCAATTTTATTACAGGAATGGAGAAGGGGTCAAAGATAATTGTGGTTGATCCCAGGTTTTCATCCGCGGCAGCCAAGGCCGATATCTGGGTAAAGATAAAACCTGCAACTGATACGGCATTTCTGCTGGCAATAATGAACTATCTTATTGATACCGGGACATACAACAAGGAGTTCGTTGAAAACTGGTGTAACGGTTTTGATGAGTTCAAAAAGGGTATCCGCGGTATGACAGTGGCCAAGGCAGCAAAGATTTGCGATGTCCCTGCGGTGACCATTACACAGGTGGCGCAGATACTTGCGGAGAATGCCCCTAACGTGGCTATTCATCCCGGTCGTCACGCCACCTGGTACGGAAATGACTTCCAGCGTATCCGTGCGCATGCCTGCCTGGCAGCACTTCTTGGCGGATATGAGGTCCCTGGTGGGATTCAGAAAATTGAGCGCCTGTCCACGGGTCATGTCCACTGGCCTGAGAGAGAGTTCGAGGATGAGGATTACGATCCTGAAGATTACGCCCTGGCCGAGATGGAGGAGAAGTATCCCTTCAAGCCCCCGGGAACTCCAACTGATATGATCAGGGAGACCATGATTACAGGCAAACCCTATCCAATAAAGGGCATGGTGGTCTGGGGCGCAAATCCCATCAAGACCTTTCCTGTGCAGAAGGAGACAATGAAGGCCCTGAAGAACATGGATTTTGTCATGGTCACAGACGTATCTCCCACAGATATCACCATGTGGGCAGATATTCTCCTTCCAGAGGCATGCTATCTTGAACGTTACGACCACATAGAAAAGGGTACCCAGTGGAACTGCAGTGACAAGGCTCAACAGTTCATTGCCCCGCGCATGCCCCTTATTGACCCCATGTTTGAAAGAAAGGACCCGGTCTGGATCATTAACGGTCTTGCACAGCGCATGGGCTTTGGTGAGGAGATCCCGGTAAAGAACCAGGAGGAGTATGTAAATCACTGCCTCGAAGAGGCTGGGCTCAGTCTTGAAAAGATCAGGGCACTTGACGGCATTTATATCAAGGAGGGTGTGTGCAGCTACTGCAAGGCCCAGAAACATCACTCATTCCCCACGGATTCAGGTAAAATTGAGCTTTATATTGAGGACCTGGCAGATGAGGGATTCTCCCCTGTGCCTGACTATACACCTGTTCCTGAACCTCCAAAGGGATATGCCAGAATGATATATGGCCGTTCCCCTGTTCACAGCTTTAACCGCACCCAGAATAACGCCTGGCTTGCCCATGAGATGCCTGAAAATCCCATCTGGATAAATGATAAAC
>WFRQ01000584.1 GCA_015486425.1 Deltaproteobacteria bacterium
GCCTTTTTTTTGTTACTTCTCAATAAGTCTGTACAAATTCTCAAGTATCTGCTTACAGGGCGCCACTTCTGCTGGGTTACCCGCTCGTTCACAAACTCCAGTTTGGGAACGTACAGCCGGAAGCCCAGCTTCCAACAAGGACAGGTTGTCCCACACAGCCGGCATCAAAAGGAAACAAGCAGGAGCTTCAGTCCACAGGTACCCAAACCGGAGTTTGGGCACCAGCAAAATGCTCCGGGTCTATATTAATCAGAGGTGCGTCTTTTCTGCAGGGTCATCACCCTGTCAAATATCTCCCTGGCCGGGCTCCCGAAGTAGAACATAAGATCATCCGGCTCAAGCCCAAGTGATTCACAGGCCTGCTGGCGAAACTGTCGGTCAATCCTGGAAACAAGCTCCATGTGCTCATGCACCTTGGCTCTCTCCGCTGCATCTTCACTTACTGACGCACTGCAAAAGAAAAATATGTCTTCAACAGGTATGGCCTTCTCATAGGCATCAACAAGGCGAAGCAACGTACCTGACCTGTTAAAAAGTGTGCGCCTGGCGAGAAGATCTTTTAAAAACATTGATTCAATTTCTGATGTATCCCAGCATTTGAGTGCCTGACACTCAACAGGCCTGTCATCATAAATACTGCACGATTTCGCGGCAGCATTGTAAAGCATACACGCGTTTCCCTCATCAACAGTACGAATCTTGATCATCTCCGCGGGCAGGGAAATCATCTCACGCTTTGAAGGGTCCCAGGCAGGCTCTCCTTTCCGGTAAGTTATAAGCTGGACGGGGAGCAGCTTACCCTCCATAACAAGGTCTATATCTGCTGAATGAAGTGCAGGCCCTCCACTTGAACAACAGGTGCCGCACCTCTTGCAACTGCCTTCTATTGGATTAGAATTATGTTCGGTATTGATTTTGAATCTCCTTTCCGCATTGTGAAAAACCACAGACGCGGTTATATCTTTTTTAAAGAGGACACATACAAACCCAAAAGGTCTAATAATATGTTTTCCAGACTACAGGCCCTTTACGATACAATAGACAGTACAGCGGCGCAAATTGCATCAGACTTCAGCCGTGAGGTAAAATGCAAGAAAGGCTGTTCAGACTGCTGCCATGCTGCTTTTGATGTCTCGCTTATTGAGGCATACTATATCCTGAACAGTTTCAGGGGCCTTCCGCGAAAGGTGAGACGTCAGGCAATGAAAAATGCAGGCCGGGCAATGAAAGAGTGGGAACAGATGGTAAAGGAGCAGCTTGAGATAAGCACAACAAGGATACGCTGCCCGCTGCTTGATGGCAATGACACGTGCATCATATACGAGGCAAGGCCAGTGAACTGCCGTACATACGGCGTGCCCACGGAAATAAAAGGCGAAGGACACGTATGCAGACTCTCAGGATTCAAACCTGGCATGTCTTACCCTACGATTAAACTTCTATCAGTACAGAAGGAACTGCTGGCCATATCAGAAGGAATCAACCCGCAGGAAGGAAAAAAACGCTGGCCTGTTGCAGCGGTACTGCTCTCAGAAAATACCAAAGGTGAGTGACATACAGAAATAAGAGAAACCACGGATGAACACGTATTGACACGGATATATAAGATGGGATTCCTCGGGAAAAATCAGTGTTTATCAGTGTCCATCCGTGGTTCAAAAGAAAAAAGAATTGTGCTGGTGCCCAAACTCCTGTTTGGGCACCCTGTGGCCTGAGCCACTCCTTAATTTGAATACAATATCCTCCAGGTTATTTTTAGACAGCCCCTGAGAAAAAATTATTGTGTGAAAAACGACTTTCCATGATGGGAATTCATCCTTGAGGGGTGAGCAGCTACAAATCAGCCTATTCTCTCCTGAAGCTGTTTAATCCCCTTTGCGAGCAGGTCAGCCTTTTCCCTTGCCCCCATGTTTCTGTACAGCTTCTCTGCAAGCGTGTAGGCATCCAAGGCATCTTCAAGCTGTCCCAGCCTCTCATATACATCAGCAATACCAGCAAGAAACAGGGCTGCACGTTTTACTTCCTTGAGTTCTTCCACAAGCTCAAGGGCCCTGAAATAATACGGCAGCACCTTTTCCCATTCCTTGAGCTGCCTGTAAACATCTATAATCTTCTCAAGGACCAGTACAGTGCTCACCATATCATTAAATTTCTCACATATTGCCAGAGTCCGCTGATATGGCGACAGGGCGCCTTGGAAGTTACCCCTCATTATGTGCAGGTCGCCTATCTTTTCACTTACATTGGCAACTTCAACCACGCAGTTTTCCTCATCAAAAATAGACAGCACCTGTTCAAACTTATCAAGGGCATCCAGCGACTGCCCGCGATTTTTCAGGATATCCGCCTCCTGATACATGGTGCGGGCCTCAATTATTCGTGCATTCTCGCCAGCCGCATCGCCCTGCTGCTGTACAGTTTTCTCACCTTCGCTCATCTTTTCTCCTCTTTGTTCCTGTGTGGAATCATCTGATTCTATATAGTTTACAGCCTCAAGGGCAAGCTTTCCTACAGTGGTATTCCTGATATTTTCTCCATCAAAAAGGACAACTTCTTCAGCGTCGCTGCACAGCCTGCGACATGCTGTAAGGGCTTCTATGGATTTCATACGGCCAAGGGCCCACACGGCATGACCACGCACCTGTGCGTCTTCTGAATCAAGGAAATCGAATAACGTGAAAAATGACGCACCCTTGACCAGTTTGGGGTACATCTCTCCAATCCTGCCGAGAGACCAGATTATTGCAGGCCTTGAAGGCTTGTCATGAACCAGGCCGATAATATGCCTTACAAAAGAACCGTAAATACTCGGCTGTCTGCGGATTATCTCACCAATAA
>WFRQ01000585.1 GCA_015486425.1 Deltaproteobacteria bacterium
AAAAATAACTTACCGATTTCGCATCTCATCTTCAGGCCATCCTGAGCTGAACTTCAATCACAAAATCCTCAACGTAGCCCAGCTACGCCTGCGGTTTTGCTCAATCAGTTCAACTCAGCCTGACCTAAATCTGAGCGCGCTATCATCCAACTTATTTTTAGACAGCCCCTTAGCAGATACCTATTTTCTAAGATATTCTTCCACATTATAACCCTTGGCCTTATACCTTTTGAGCTTTCTCCACAGTGAAACCCTGTCAATTCCCATTATCCTGGCAGCCCTTGTCTTATTACCCTGAACGCTTTTCAGGATTGAAAGTATGTAGTTACGCTCATGTTCTTCCAGGCTGAGGTGTTTTTCCCTGCTGTACGCTGTACCCGAATCAGGCTGATCAGATACCGTGCCCAGGTTTTCAGGCAGGTGCTGGAGTGTTATTTCCGGCTCGCTGCATAACGCCAGAGAGCGTTCAATAATGTTTTCCAGTTCTCTCACATTACCGGAATAGTCATACTCTACCAGCCTTGACATGGCCTCTGGAGTAATGGCCTTGATGCTGCCGTCTGCTGCAGGGTGGCGTGCAAGAAAGTGGCGCACGAGCAGAGGTATGTCATCCTTGCGATCTCTCAGAGGAGGTATGTGAATAGATACCACATTGATCCTGTAATACAGGTCCTGTCTGAATTTTCCCGAACGGACCTCCTCCTCCAGGTCCCTGTTTGTGGCTGCAAGTATCCTCAGGTCAATGGGAATCTCCTTTGTTCCGCCTACCCTGATTATTTTTTTGTCCTGCAGCACCCTCAGAAGTTTAACCTGCATCATTAAAGGCATCTCGCCAATTTCATCAAGCAGTACCACACCGCCGTTGGCTGATTCCAGCAGGCCCTTGCGCCATTTGGATGCCCCGGTGAAGGCATCTTTTTCATGGCCAAAGAGTTCGTTCAGCATGAGTTCTTCTGTCAAGGCGCCGCAGTTTATGGGCAGGAACCGTTTATCAGCCCTTGAACTCATCTCCCACAGTGTCCTTGCCACAAGTTCCTTTCCTGTACCTGTTTCGCCCGTGATTAGAACATTGCAGTCAAGCTGGGCAATGAGGGAAATTTCTTCTTTGAGCTTCAGTATTGCCTCATTCTGACCTACGAATCGAACAGTGCCCTTTTTGGATTTTATCTCCTGCCTCAGTGCCCTTATTTCCCTTTTGAGCACTGTCTTTTCAAGGGCCTTTTTCACAAGGGCCTTCAGTTCATTAAGTTTGATGGGTTTGGGGAGATAGTAAAAGGCACCCTTGGCCATGGCATCAACAGCGGAATTTACCGTGGCATAACCTGTTATGATGATTACCTCGGCCTCTGGAAGGAGTTCCTTGGCCGTTTCCATCATCTGGACCCCGTCAACATTGCCCATCTTAAGGTCAGTGATTATGAGATCAAAGCGGCTCTGACGGATTCTGGTCAGAGCATCCTCCCCGTCAGCCGCAGTTTCAACCACGTAGCCATCCTTGGCCAGGACATGCGCTATGTTGTCCCTGTTTATCTCCTCATCATCCACTACAAGGATGCGTATTTCGTTTTGTTCAGACATTAAACCTTCATGCTGTCAGCCAGCGGAATAACTCCCACTGACTGGAAAATCTGTGGAGAACCGTATGAATTTATCCGAAAATAGCTCAAAGCTCAAAGCTCAAAGCTCAAAGTTGAAAGCTCAAAGTAAAAGAAGCTCTAATTTGCTGGTTCCCAAACTCCAGTTTGGGAACTCTAAACTGGAAGCTCCTGCTTCCCATGCTTTGAGCTCTCACAAGGCAACGCATGCCATGCACGGCGAACATTTTCATCTGTCAATATGCACAAGTTGTGGTAAATTATCTTCACTACTTGAAAAGAATCATTCCCCGTTTTCGGCCTTCGCGTCCGAAGGTTCTGCGAGAGGCAGGGTTATGATAAATTCGGCACCACTGTCCCCAGGGCTGTTGACCCTTATGGTACCCCTGTGTTTACGGATTATCCCGTAAACCACTGCAAGCCCCAGGCCAGTCCCCTTCCCTGCTTTTTTGGTTGTGAAAAACGGGTCAAAGATTTTGTGTATATCCTCCTTCGCAACACCTTTGCCACTATCTGATACTGTGATTATGCCTGTTTGGTTTCCCCTGTCTGCCCTGGCAGATATGGTGACATGGCCCTTTTCCCCGTTAATGGCCTGAATCCCGTTGATCACGAGGTTTAGAAGGGCTTCGGTTATCTTATGCCGATCCACATTCAATATAATGTCGCCCTCAGGAAGATTCTTCTCCAGCTTGATGCCTGGCTTCTTTTCATTTTGGGCAAGACTGAATACCCTGTGAATAATTTTTTCAAGACTGCAGGGAGACATGGAGAAAGTCTGTACTCTGGAAAATTCCAGAAGCCCTTTTACTATTTCCCCTGCCCGGTAGGATTCCTGCTCTATGATCTTGAGCATCCTCTCAATGAATTCACAGTCACCCTGCTTGAGTTCTTCAAGGGCAATTTGACATGAGGTGGATATGTTGTTGAGCGGGTTATTGAGCTGATGCGCGGTCCCGGAGGCCAGTGTGCCCACTGATGAAAGTTTCTTGGCCTGAAAGAGCTGTTCCTGATTCTTTTCCAGGTTTTCAACCATTGTGTTAAATGCCCTTATAACGCTCTGTACCTCATCTGCATGCCCTGGCACAGGAAGCGACGTGAATGAGCCTGTGGCAATGGAATGGGCAGCTTCTTCTATTGTCCGCAGCGGAGTAAGGACCGTACGGTACATTACGAGTGCGGTTGCCAGGATAAAGAGCAGCAGCATGCCAATGTATATGACAAGTTTTACTTTGAAATGCTCTACAAACTCATCCATCCTGTTCTGAAAGGAAGAGAGTAATTTTTCGCTCATTGCCATAATGGTGTCGCTTATGTCCTCTGCCCCGATACACAGGTTTTCACCATCATCTCCCCTGCACTTCATGCCCTGTGCCGCTATTTTTGCAAGCACAGCCTGGTACTGCTTCATGGTTTTCTCAAGGCGCGGGAGGTTGAATGTGCCGGGGGCAGGGTCTGTGAGCATTTCCGGCAGGTAATCCAGGGGAGCCTGTCTGTTCTTTATGTCCGACAGGATGACATTCAGGTAATTTATGGCCTTTTCAGTATATTCCTCTGCCATGTCAAGGGAATTGTCATTCCGGCGTGTTATGAACTCTTCTTCATGGCGTTTTATTGCAGAACAGAGGTTTGACAACCTGCTGGCATGCGCAAAGAGCCGGGCGTTTTCTTTCAACACGTGAAAATCAGTGTAGACGCCCAATCCCAGTACCCCGTAAAATACAAGGTGCAGGAGAAGACAGGTTATCATTTTCTGGCGTAAAGTCATATTAAGGCAAGTAAGCTCTCTCGAGGGTCACATGTGGCTGGCATAAAGCGCCGGAGACTAATTTGAGCGAATGTCTGGATTTTCTGCATATCTGCGAAAATGGTTTTCAGTCACACCCTTCCCGTTCCGGGTTGCGCTGTGATATTTTTCAGCGTCTTTTGTTATATGGTTACACACAGCGGATTGCCAGTCCTCAATTCAGGTAAAATAAAATCCGTACTGTCATTGTATGTTGCTCATTTCCCTGCATTACCGTTTAATGTGGCTGAAACCAAGAGCAATTTTCAGGCCGTCCATCAGTCAGGCCAATTTTTTGAATACGCTATTGTCATATATGCCGTGTATCTGTAAAAGAGAATTTCTGCGTAGCCGGCTATTTACGGACCTGTATGATCAGGGGGAGTGATGAGGAACCTAATCCCGAAGAGTTTTAAAAGTGCGAGACTCCAATTGATACAGCTCCTTTACAATGCTCATTTTTATGATTCTCTGTATCAGATGAGAGAATGTCAGATATGCTGAAAAAGTGCATGGTTTTCATCTGTGCTCTGCATGTCTATTGGAGGTGCATACGGTTGGTAGCACAACATTGAAAAAGTGTGCGGCATCTGGAATGCAAACAGGAAGTGATACAAAAAGCAACGAACGTTGCATATTGCACTGTTGCTTCAGGCAACGCTTGTCCTGTATTTTTATAAACTGGCCTGCTGCGGCAATACGACAGAATTTTTTTGACCATGATTTTTTTCTTTTGTATCATCTAATTATAATATGCAGGTATTTCAGTATGCAACAACTTATTATTTCAGGGGACCGTTCAGGGAGTTTTTTGTTATAAGGTTTCGTTATGAAACATTATCAGGGGGCTGTCTAAAATAATTTACTATCCCGATTCCTGTCTTGGCTGTCTTGAGTCGAACTTCAATCATAAAATCCCCAACGCAGCCGTGCTGCGCCAGTGGTTTTGCTTATCCAGTTCGGCTCAACCTCACAGGAATCGGTGTGTAGTATCAGATTACTTTTGGACAGTCCCTGAGAGAGAGGAGGTGAAGTTTTATTGATGGCATGTCTGTTGCATTTCGCCTCAATGATCGTGCTGCCGGTCAGGGGGGCAGTCGTATCATATTTGCTGTGAACCAATAACTACCGCGAAAATGCAGCGAGCTTTTGTCTGTACTTTTCATGCCCGGGGTGTCTCGCGTACCGGGCGGTGCAAGGCAAAAGTTTAATACTTTTTCAAAATAGCTTTACAGGAGGGAAGAAAAGATGACTCACTACAGGCCGGGACAATCCGGCCATCTGACAGTAATGATAGTCGTGGCAGTATTCATGCTGGCCATGGCTGGGTTTGCAACGTGTGCCGCAGCAGCGGGACATGAGGCCCATGGGGAGGGAGACGGCAGCTACAAACTGCTGAAGATTTTCGGAAAGATCACCAATCCGCACGATACCGGTGTGGGGGATGTGGAAATTGAGGTGACTTTCAATGGCCAAAAGATGGAGCGTGCTGGTCACAAGGGAGGACATGGCCACGGGTCTGGCGGTCTTAAAACAGAGGCTGATGGTACTTACCAGGCAGCCTTTCACGTGCCGGAAGCAGACCTTCACGGAGCTGAAATAAAAATTACCGCATTCAAGCCCAGTTATGCAAGGGCAACTTTTGAGGTCGAGGCCGATCATATATCCACCAGTGAGGGAGGAATGGTGGTAAATGCGGATTTCAAGATTAAACGCACAAAAGGCCCGGCATTCTGGATAGCCACCATAGTATTTGTTCTGGCGTATGTGCTGATTTCCTTTGAGCTGCTGCATCGTACACTGGCAGCCATGCTGGGAGCTGCCACCATGCTGGTGATAAGCTACACGTTTGGCACATTCAATCCTGAATATCACATCCTGTCCTATGAGTCAGCCATACATGCCATTGACATGAATGTGATCTTCCTGCTCATGGGTATGATGATCATTGTTGGTATTCTCAAACATACAGGCGTATTTCAGTGGTGTGCGTACAAGTGCTATCAGCTTGCAAGGGGTAATGTCATAATACTGGCGATTATTCTTATGGCATTTACTGCTGTGTCATCTGCATTTCTTGATAATGTCACCACCATGCTGCTGCTCACACCGGTGAGTATCGAGATCGCTCTGTCTCTCGGCATCAGTCCCATAGCTCTTCTGCTGCCCGAGGTACTGGCATCCAATATCGGTGGTACGGCTACCCTGATCGGTGATCCTCCCAATATCATGATAGGTTCCTATGCAGGACTTACCTTCATGGACTTTGTGGTGAATCTTACCCCGGTATGTATCGTATCAATGATAGTTCTTTTTGTTTACACAAAGTTTGTTTACAACAGTGAATATTCCAAGGCCAAGATAACGGATATCCAGGCATTTATTGCGAAACTGCGTGAAGAGTACAAGATCACTGATTCTACTCTTCTTACCGTTGGCCTCATAATAATGTCCATGGTTATTGCCATGTTTCTCACTCATGGCGTGCTGCACATGGAGGTCTGTATCGCTGCCCTGTTCGGGGCTGCCCTGCTCTTTACCTATGGTCTGGTAACCAAGAAGATAGACCTGCTGGAACTCATCGAAAAGGATATTGAGTGGACTACCCTGCTCTTTTTCATGTTCCTGTTCATACTGGTTGGCGCTGTGGAGGAGACAGGTCTGCTTGATGTTGTTGCCGACTGGGTTCTTAATCTTTCCAATGGAAATCTTGTGGCTTCCATATGCCTGATACTCTGGGTTTCAGCCATTATGAGTGCCTTTGTTGACAACATCCCCTTTACAGCCACCATGCTTCCGATTGTGGCCTATCTTACCCAGGTGATTCCAGGTGCTGATTCAGGGGTGTTGTGGTGGGCGCTTGCATTTGGTGCCTGCTTTGGCGGAAATGGCACAATGATTGGTGCCAGCGCCAATGTTGTCACAATGGGAATTGCTGAATCTGCAGGACACCCAATGAAGTTTGTCGGGTTCATGAAAGTGGCCTTTCCCTATATGATAATCAGTGTGGCCATAGCCAATGTATGGCTGCTGCTTTTCTATTAGGACAGGACACAGGTGCATTTAAAAGAGTTGAAGGGAAAATATTATGAGTTCAGAAAAAAAAGTATTAACCAGTTTCCTGCTGCCGCTTGATGACCTGGAGCTTTTCCAGGGCACGGCAGCACTGGTCAGTTCCATGGCAAAGGTATTGGGGGACCGTATTGAAAAAGTAACACTTCTTCGTGTGATGCAGGGAAGTTATATTGCCAAGCACATGGAGAATATAGATATCCGCGTGGAGCATGTCCTGTCCAGCGATCTTATTAAAAAGTTTCGTCAGGAGTATATAAGCAATACCATTGAACCGGTAATGCAGAAGGGCGAAGCACTGCTGCAGGAAGGAGGGGTTACCGCTCCTGTTGATATAGCTATCGAAGATGGCAACCCTGCTGATGTTATAGCTGATTTTGTAAACAGCAGAGATTATTCTACTGTGGTGATGCAGAGGCGCGGTCTTTCCAAAGTGGAAGGCATGTTCATGGGCAGCGTAACGTCCAGGCTCCTGCACAGAAATCTGAAAGCTACTGTTTATCTTACAGGCAGTTCTCCTGACAGCCGTGACTGCAATACTGCAGACATACTGATAGCCCTTGATGGAAGCACCCATTCCAGCGCAGCGCTTGAAGAGGCAGCGGTCCTGCTTGAAAAGTGCTCGGAGCTGAAGCAGGTGGTGCTGGTATCAGTGGCCGATGCAGCCAGTTTTAATGAAATGCTGAAAAATGGAAAGAAGCCGGAGGAGCAGAGCCTGAAGGTGCTTGATGACGCTGCGGCAATGCTTGCATCCCGTGGTGTGCCAGAGGACCGTATCTTCAAGGTAGCGCGTTATGGCAAGGACGCGGCCTCGGCAATTGAGGAAGAGATAAAAAACCGGGATATTGATACGGTGTTTATGGGACGGCGCGGCATCAGTGCTATTGCCGAGCTGTTCATAGGCAGTGTCAGCCAGAAGATAGTGGACTGCTGTCCCGAACAGACTATCGCTCTGGTAACAGCCGACTGAACCTGTTGATATCTTGGTTCTTCACGGGCCGCAGAAGGGTTAACGCACCTTTCTGCGGCCTTTTCTGTGTCTTAAACCGCTGGGTAACTGCTCACCCTCTCCTCAAGGAGGAGTTCCCATAACGGAAAGTCGCTTTTCACACAACATTTTTTCCTCACACGTATCTGCTCACAGGGGGCTGCAGATACAAGGCGGAGGACGTGCAGACGTACTTCCTGTACTTCAAGCGTCTGACAACGCCGTAGATGCGGTACCCTGTGAGCAGATACACAAATTATTCACCTGCGGGTTTTAAACATACAAGGTGCATTCTGCGATTTTGCTCTTGAGCTGCAGGTTGAAAGGTTTTAGGGTGTCCCTGTGGCGTTTCTCCTGCTTTGCGTCAAGCTATCTTGCGCGTGTGATGTCCATATGGTCTGTGAAAATACACTGGGCAGCGCAATGTTCAGGCTGATGGTTTTGATGCTGGTTATCCTTGGCACAACCAGGTCGGAGGAGTAATATTTGTGAAATCCTGCACCGGAGTCTGAAAGCTCCTGCGGTTTCCCACCCCATTTTGAGGCCCTGCGAACATCAGGGCCTCATTTTCTAATTTTTCACCTGCCGATTTCAGGATATGTTTTTATGTAATATGCAGATATGGCCGGTTTGATTCATGATTTCTCACATGCATTTTAGTGAAGGACTTGTTTGTGTCTAATATCTTCGGTTTTTGAAACGCTCAATTCAGAACACATTTATTTTGTCACTCTCTCCTTTCTGATCTGTTCTTCGATGTTTCTCATATTCACATGCTTGCCAGACACATGGCAGCACAATTTATGCTGCATAAAGTAACAAGTGTTGCGTTTTGTATCGTTGCCTGACGCAACATGTGTGAGAAGTCAAGTTTTTATATCAGTGCTGCTTTCATTTCATTACATTTTAAGGATCGCATTTTTGTTGTGGTATCAACTTGTTGTAAGGTGGAAAATTTGTCGCGTTTCATGATGCAACAATTGAAAATATTTTTTTTGTGTGTTATCAAGGATAGTCTTATGAAGTTTCGTAATGAAACATAAATAATTTATCCGAAAACAGCTCAAAGCTGAAAGCTCAAGGCTCAAAGCAAAAGAAGCGCTAATTTGCTGGTTCCCAAACTCCGGTTTGGGAACTATAAACTGGAAGCTCCTGCTTCCCCACTTCCTTGAGCACACAATTTAATAAACTGCAAGAGCGTATTTTTATTGTTCGTTGTGCCCACGCCGGGAATGGCGGTTGCCGTGAAATTTTATTATAACCTGATGTGGTTGATAGCCGTGGCACATGGGTTGCAGATGCTGGCACTGTTTGCTGCATTAATAAAGCCAAGCAGTTTTTTATCCTGGCTCATAGGGAGGCCGGACAGAATCAGGGAGCGATGTAGCGGAAATGTCGCTGCAGCATGCTCACTATGAGTATTTGCAGGAAGATAATAACCAACCTAAAACTGAATGTCGGCAGGGAAGCCTTGATTTCCTGTTTTCTGCCTGGATCAAGGCTATGTGTGCCTGATTTCACACTGGCATGTAAGCATTATGATGTCAGCCTATAGAGGGGAGTTATATTTTGAAGTTGTTTAACAGCATAAGTTTTCAGGAGGGATCAACATTATGAAATTTTTTCAACGTATTGGTTTGCAAAGCCTGTTTTTCTCAATGGTAATGCTTGCCTTGTATGCGGTACCGGTTTTTGCAGGTGAAGGCGAGGCTGTAGTACCGGATTTTACCCTGAAGATGGGTATTGTAATGGGAGTGCTGGTGCTGGCTATTCTCATGTTCATATTTGAATGGGTCAGGGTGGATGTGGTTGGTATTATAATGATGGTAATACTTCCAATCCTTGGAGTTGTCACGCCCAAGGAGGCCATTAGCGGCCTTTCGAGTAATGCTGTTGTGTCCATCATTGCAGTTATCATCATTGGTGCGGGGCTTGACAAGACCGGATGTATGAATGTGCTTGCCCGTCATATTCTGAAGCTCGCCGGCAAATCAGAAAGTCGCATCATGACGCTCATTTCCGCTACAGTTGCATTCATCTCCAGTTTTATGCAGAATAT
>WFRQ01000586.1 GCA_015486425.1 Deltaproteobacteria bacterium
ATAGAACCCTTAAGGTTATGCCGATAAAAGGTACAGGTATTGCAGACAAAATTAAGGCCGTTTTTACACTGCCTGCTGCAACTATCAGGGCAATGGCATGGCTCAGGGAATTCAGGCCGCATATGGTGCTCGGTGTTGGCGGTTATGTTTCAGGTCCTGTAATGCTTGCGGCACGCAGTTTCAAGATCCCTGCTGCCATACATGAGCAGAATGCCATTCCAGGGCTTGCAAATCGCATGGCGGCACGATTTGCAGACAGGGCTTTTTTAACATACGGTGAGTCTGCGGGGTATTTCAAAGACGTTGAGACCGAACTTACCGGCAACCCTGTGAGACGTTCGATTCTTGACGCTGCGCGATCAACTGTCAGTGACACGCCGTCAGTGCTGATTCTTGGAGGCAGCCAGGGGGCTGCGGCATTAAACAGGGTAACTGCGGCAGCCATCAGGACCCTGTGGCAGTCAGGCAGAAAAATAAAGGTAGTTCATCAGACAGGGGCCGGGGCTGATAGAGAGACAGCGGAATATTACATGAAAGAGGGAATTGATGCTGATGTCAGGCCATTTATTAATGACATGGCCGCAGCCTACAGCAATGCCTCTCTTGTAATATCAAGGGCAGGGGCCACAACCCTTGCGGAAATAACAGCCCTTGGCAGGCCTTCAATCCTGATCCCCTATCCCTATGCGGCGGACAATCACCAGGAAAAGAACGCCAGGGCAATGGCTGTGGCAGGGGCCTCCCTGATGTTCAGGGAATCAGACATCGGGGCAGTAAGGCTTGCCGGTGAAATTGAAAACATTGTAATGAATCCCCAGCGGATTGAGCAGATGGCACAGGCTGCAAGGAAACTTGGAAAACCTGATGCTGCAGCGCGGATAGCGCGTAAACTTATGAAACTTGCTGGAAGGCCTGTAACTCTTCCGGATAAGGTTTCAGGTGCGTCAGACAGGCTGAAAAAGGGTATGCTTCAAAGGGCCTGAACATGATTCCTGCCTGTGGAATCTGCAACAGACGGAAACCACGTTTTTATTCAGCAAATGGAATGGTAAGCATATTTGAACAATTACCGTGAACATAGCTCAAAGCTGAAAGCTCAAGGCTCAAAGTAAGAGGCTTTGCTGGTTCCCAAACTCCAGTTTGGGAACTATTAACCGGAAGCTCCTGCTTCCCCACTTCCTTGAGCACACAATTTAATAAACTGGAAGCGCGTATTTTCATTGCTCGCTGTGCCCGTCCCGGGAATGGCGATTACCTTGAGAATACACTGAACCTGCGCTTGCACTTTTCATGATAGAAGGAAAAACAGATGTACAAAAAACAGCATATACATTTTGTGGGCATTGGCGGAATAGGAATGAGCGGGCTTGCCCATGTGCTTCTCACCCTGGGATACAGGGTGACAGGCTCTGACCTTCGCTCAACAGACATAACCCGTACCCTTGAGGAAAAGGGAGGCGTTATATATCGGGGGCACGAGCCCCAGTACGTCCTCGGGGCTGACGTTGTTGTAACCTCTTCTGCAATCAGGGATGACAACCCTGAGGTGGAAGCTGCCCGTTTCGCGCACATACCCGTGATTCCAAGGGCAGAGATGCTTGCTGAGCTCATGCGGCTGAAAAAATTCGGCATAGCAGTTGCCGGGGCTCACGGTAAGACCAGCACCACTTCAATGGTAGCGTCAGTACTGACCCAGGCAGAGTTTGATCCCACTGTAATTATCGGCGGGAAGCTCAACGGCATGGGAGGCAGCAACGCCTACTGGGGAACAGGCGAATTTCTCGTTGCTGAGGCTGACGAGAGTGACGGCAGTTTCCTCCGCCTCACCCCCAGCATCGCTGTGGTCACCAATATCGACAGGGAGCACCTGGACCATTACGGTGATTTTGAAAGTGTAAAGGCCGCATTCTGCAAATTTATAAACAGCGTGCCATTTTACGGCGTAACCATTGTATGCAGTGATGATCCCCTTCTTGCAGACATGGCTGTAAACGCATCCAAACGTATTACCACCTATGGAACCGACAGCTTTGCCCAGCTCCAGGCACGGAACATAAAGTACGAGGGAACAGGCGTGGTCTTTGATGTCTGGTTCAATGATGCCGAGCTTGGCTACATCAGGCTTCCGGCCCCCGGCCTTCACCATGTAAGAAATTCCCTGGCCGCCATTGCCGTGGGGCTTGAACTGGACATTCCATTTGAACAGATAAAAAGCGGGCTCCTTAATTACGGCGGTGTTGGCAGGCGTTTTGATATACTGGGCGAGGTTGACGGGGTAACAGTCATGGATGACTATGCGCATCACCCAACCGAGATTCAGGCAACACTTACAGCCGCAAGGGCCGCATGGCCTGACAGGCGCCTGGTGGTGCTGTTCGAGCCCCATCGTTACACCAGGACCAGGGACCTTATGCAGGAATTTCCTCAAGCCTTCAGTCAGGCGGACGAACTATGGCTTGCTGACATCTATCCTGCCAGTGAAGAGCCCATTGTAGGTGTTACAGGGAAACGCCTGGCATCTGAAATCAGGTCAGAATGGGGCGGACCTGTGCATTTTGTGGAAAAGTGTGCCAATCTGCCTGACACAGTGGCGCCAGCCCTGAGTCATGGTGATGTGGTTATTACAATGGGCGCAGGCTCAATAGGTGGAAT
>WFRQ01000587.1 GCA_015486425.1 Deltaproteobacteria bacterium
ATCCCTCCGCACAATCTCGGCGAGGTGGTCGATGCACTGACAGCCCTTATACATAATCCCAATATCACAGTTGCTGATCTGATGGAGTTCATCCCCGGTCCGGATTTCCCTACATCAGGTTTTATCTGCGGTCGCAAGGGTATTAATGCAGCGTATGAAACAGGGCGCGGTATTATCCGTATGCGGGCAAGGGCAACCGTGGAGCAGGTGGCAAGGGGCAAGCGTGAGCACATCATTGTCACTGAGATACCCTACCAGGTCAACAAGGCCAAACTGGTTGAAAAGATAGCAACTCTTGTGCGTGACAAGAAGATCGAGGGCATTTCTGCTGTCAGGGACGAGTCTGACAGGCAGGGTATGCGCATAGTTATTGAGCTTAAGAAGGATGGATTTGCTCAGGTAGTGCTTAATCACCTCTATAAGCACACTGCAATGGAGTCCAGTTTTGGTATTATCATGCTTGCCATTGTAAACGGCAGGCCGGAACTGCTTAATCTCAAGGAGGTGCTGGCTCATTTCCTGCAGCACAGGAAGACAGTAATCATAAGGCGCACCACCTATGAACTCAGGAAGGCAGAGGAACGTGCCCATATCCTTGAGGGCTTGAAAATCGCCATTGACAATCTTGATGAGGTGGTGGCGCTGATTCGGGCTTCCAAGACTCCAGGTGAGGCAAGGGCCGGACTTATGGAGCGTTTTGGCCTTACCCACATTCAGGCCCAGGCTATCCTGGATATGAAACTTCAGAGACTCACCGGCCTGGAGCTTGAAAAGATACTTGAGGAGTACAGAAAGATTCTTGAGACAATCAAGCGTCTGAAGGCCATTCTGGCAAGTGATGAGCTTGTTCTTGAAATCATTGAAAAGGAACTGTCAGAGCTGAAGGAGCAGTTTGCCATTCCAAGGCGCACAGAGATCATTGGCGCCCCGGACGAGATCAATATAGAGGACCTGATAGTTGAAGAAGACATGGTGGTAACGGTCTCCCACCACGGCTACATCAAGCGGAACCCCCTTAGTATTTACAGGAGTCAGAGGCGTGGGGGCAAGGGGGTAACGGGGCTGTCTTCCAAGCAGGAAGATTTTGTTGAAAGCCTTTTTGTGGCTTCCACACATGACTACTTCCTCTGTTTCAGCAATCTCGGCAGGCTTTACTGGCTCAAGGTACACGAAATTCCACAGGCAGCGAGGACCAGCAGGGGCAAGGCCCTTGTCAATCTCCTGCCCCTTGACCGCGATGCCAAGGAGTATATAGCAGCGGTTGTTCCTGTGCGCACATTTGAAAATGACAAGTTTGTGGTCATGGCTACCAGACGGGGCCTGGTAAAGAAGACTCCGCTTGAAGCATTTTCCAGGCCAAGGCCCAAGGGCATTATTGCAGCCATAGTGAGGGAGGATGATGAGCTCATTGCCGCTGCCATTACAGACGGCAATGCTGATATATTTCTTGGCACACGGAATGGATACAGCATCAGGTTCCATGAAGATGACGTCAGGTCCATGGGCAGACTTGCAGCCGGTGTTCGTGGAATAAGGCTTGCCGATAACGATGAGGTGGTGGCCATGGAGGTTATCACTGATACGAATTCCACGCTGTTTACCGTTACTGAAAATGGCTATGGCAAGCGTACGCCTGTTGGGGAATACAGGATACAGGCCAGGGGAGGCAAGGGTGTCATAAATCTCAAAACCACTGAAAAGGTTGGCAGGGTTGTTGGCGTAATCCTGGTTCATGACAGTGATGAGGTGATGCTTGTGGGGGCAAGCGGCAACATCATTCGCATGAGTGTGCAGGATGTCCGCATCATAGGCCGCTCCACACAGGGCGTGCGGCTGATTCGCATAGCCCAGGATGACCGCCTTGCCGCAGTGGCAAAACTGGCAGACAGGGATGAAGAGGAATGAAGAGCGTAGGAGTACTCGGAGCAGGAAGCTGGGGCACGGCCCTTGCGCTGCTTCTTGCCAGAAAAGGCGTATCCACTGTGATGTGGGGGCGGGACCAGGGTTTTATCAATGAGCTGGAGGAGACTCGGGAAAATACCAGGTATCTCCCTGATGCGCCGTTTCCTGATAATCTTGAGCTTACCAGCAATCTTGCGGATGCTGTGCAGGGCAGAGATGTCCTGCTGGTGGTAATTCCGTCTCACGGTTTCAGAAAGGTCATGAGGCAGGTGGCCGCGCTGCTTGATGAAGATCACCTTCCCGCTGCCATAGTAAGCGCTGCCAAGGGTATAGAAAATTCAACCCTGTGTTCCATGACAGAGATACTGGAACAGGAGATGCCGCCAGCACTCTCCGGAAGGTTTGCCGTGCTATCCGGCCCCAGCTTTGCCCGTGAGGTTGCTGACGGCCTTCCAACCGCTGTGTCTCTTGCAGCCGCTGATACAGGCCTGTGCATGAAACTGCAGGAGCTTTTTTCCACAGACAGTTTCCGTGTCTACAGCAATCTTGATGTGGTGGGAGTTCAGCTTGGAGGTGCCCTGAAAAATGTCATGGCTATTGCATCAGGTATATCTGATGGAATGAAATTCGGCACCAATACCAGGGCAGCCCTGATTACGCGTGGCCTTGCGGAGATGACCCGTCTTGGCATGAAGGCAGGTGCAAACCCGCTTACATTTGCAGGCCTTGCAGGGCTTGGTGACCTGGTTCTGACATGCACCGGAGACCTCAGCCGTAATCGTCAGGTAGGGCTGCGCCTTGGGGCAGGTGAAACCATTGATGAGATTCTGGACTCAATGACAATGGTGGCTGAAGGGGTGAAGACCTCCAGGTCTGTTCATGAACTATCAGTAAAGTATGAAGTGGAAATGCCCATAACAGAGCAGGTTTACAGAGTTATATACCAGGGGCTTGAGCCAGGAGAGGCGGTAAAAGAACTCATGATGCGCCCTCCGCGTCATGAGCTTTATGGGGTCTCATTCAGTTGAAAACTTGTATCTGCTCAGGGGGTGCCGAATCTGCTGAGTTGCCTGACAATTGAAATAGACGCTTGAAGTAGGTGTTGTACGCCTTCGCCCCCTCCGCCTTGCATCTGCAGCACCCCCTGAGCAGATACGGACAGGCTGGGAATGCTCCCGGCCTGGCTCAGATAACCCGTCTTTATATTTTTTCTCCAACATGGAGCATGATTCTCGCACATGCCAGGGCGTCTGACAGCGCCTCATGATGGTTCAGGTGAATATCAAGCGCCCTGCACACATCTGAGAGCTTCGTGGGGTATATTCCAAGTACCTTTCTTGATAGTTGTACAGTGCATTTGAACCGGATATCCGGCGGGGCAATGCCATAGTATTCACAGGTTTTATGCAGTACCGATTTGTCAAACGAGGCGTTGTGGGCTGCAAGAAAGTCAATACCCTTGAAGAAGGGCTGTATCTCAGGCCACAGTTCATCAAAAGTTGGCGCATCTGATACATCATCATACGTGATTCCGTGAATATATGTGAATTTGAACCATCTATCCGGCGGTTTTATCAGCGAGACATGCTTCCTGACGATTTCCCCGTTCTCTACCTTCACGAGCCCAAGTGCACAGGCGCTGTGCCGGTAATAGTTGGCTGTTTCAAAATCTATTGCTGCAAAATTCATCTTGCTGTTTTCCTTTTCTGAAACTGTAATGAGGTCTCACGGTAACTGTCATTCCCGGGGCGGGCACAACAAACAATGAAAATACGCTCTTGCCGCGTGTGACATTGTATGAGTATAGGGGAAGCAGGAGCTTCCAGTTCATAGTTCCCAAACTGGAGTCTGGGAACCAGCAGATCACAGCTTCTTTTACTTTGATCCTTGAGCTTTCAGCTTAGAGCTATTTTCGTATAAACTTCTCAATCAATGGTGACAAGTTATTGTATTTTACTTTATGGATTCCGGATAGCAACCTGCCGGATTGGCGGAGGCGTGGCACGTTCGTGCTGGTGCCCAAACTCCTGTTTGGGCACCCAATTGATAGAAGCTCCTGCTTCATTCCTTTTAATACCGGCCGTGCGGCATTACCTGCCCTTGTATAGAAGCTGGAGCTTCCGGGTATGCGTTCCCAA
>WFRQ01000588.1 GCA_015486425.1 Deltaproteobacteria bacterium
AGGAAAAATGTCACAAAACAGATTCTGAAACTTCTTGCAGGCCTTGACGAAGAAAAGTATGAAAAATTCTACAGGGAGTTTGCCCCTGTTCTGAAAACAGGTGTTCATACTGATACTGCAAACCGTGACAGTATTGCTGACCTTCTTCGTTACAGGACTACAAAGTCCGGAGAAAAACTCATATCTCTCAAGCAGTATGTTGAGAACATGAAAGAGGGCCAGGAGTTTATCTATTATATAACCGGTGAAAATCTTCAGGCCCTTGCAAACAGCCCGCACCTTGAACTTTTAAAGGAGAAGGATTACGAGGTGCTGCTGATGACTGATCCCATTGATGAATGGGTGGTTGATTCCCTGCCTGAGTATGATGGAAAGAAGCTAAAAAGCGCTGAAAAGGGCGAGCTCGGTATAGAGGACGAAGAAAAGAAGGATGACTCGGCTTTCAAGGGGATTTTTGAGTATATGAAGGAGCAGCTTGCAGATCACGTAAAGGAGGTCAGGGCCTCTGCAAGGCTTAAGAGCTCTCTTGCCTGCCTTACCGGCGACGTGTGGGATATGAGCGCATACATGGAGAAGATACTTAAGGCCTCAGGACAGAAGGTACCTGAGAATAAACGTGTACTTGAGGTAAATATCTCACATCCCCTGATGCAGAAGCTTGAGGCCCTTTATGAAAAGGACAGAAAGTCAGAAAAACTGGCTGATTATGTCTCTCTGGTGTATGACATGGCTGTAATAAGTGAAGGCGGCAAGATTGATGATCCTGCAAGGTTCAACAGGCTCATTGGTGAGCTTGCCGCATGCGAAACCGCAGACCATTCCGGATGACAACCCCTGGTAATTGATGATCCAATGTAAAACAGCCTTGGGCATGAAACGTGCCGCTGTAATACGCCTGATGGTGTTGGCGGCGCTTCTGATGTTTTTATGCCAGGGCTGTTTTCTATTTCCCTCTCCTTCCCCAGTAGGCACAGAAGTTCCCTCTTCGTGCCGCAGTGGTGATGCCCTCAGGGATATTCGATCTATTGCTCACTCCATCACCGGCCTTGATGCCCTTGCCCGCATACAGATCACCATAAGGGGCAGAAAACAGCCGTGGGTGCGCTGCGCTCTCAAATGGAGCCATGGCCCGTCAGGAGAACGTATGCGGGTCACAGGCTCAGGGCCATTTGGCATAACTGTCTTTGATGCGCTGCTCCGTGACAACCTGTTTCTCTTGTATGTGCCTTCTCACGAAGCGGTTTATTTTGCTGACATGCGCCAGGGAATGCATAATGGAACAACAGGTGAGGAGATGAGCCGCATGGCGTCCCGTGTACGCATGGTGCTTAATCCCTGGAGCGCACTGGAGGTGCCTGATACATCAGAGATGTCCTGTGCTGAATTTCCGAATGCTGTCCATGCTGACCAACTGTGCTATATATCAGAGGGAGATGGTATGATACGTTCCGCATTCAGCAGCCTCTCTCTATCTCCTTATGTGCTTGAGACAGAGAGGAGCATGGTACAGTACGCAGGGAGACTGGAGCAGCAGGGCCGCGGACTGCCATGCGTAATGTACCCCTCATCCATCACAGTGAGGCTGCAGGATTATGCCCTGAAACTTGATATCAGGGTAAAAGAGGCAACTTTCAACACCATATCACCTCAACAGCCAGCCTTTGATACACTTCCATTCATGTCAATGCGTCTCCTTCCCCTTAATATGCTTGTTCAGGGCATGAGGTAGAATGCCCTTTCCGCAGTCATTCTGGAAGAATTCCCCGTTTTCAGTTTAACATTTTCCATGAACTCTTATTCCCCGCAGTTTAACTCCTACTCCTGACCATCCACATATTCTTGTTTTTGCCTGATTGTTCCGTTAAAGTAAAAAAGATAAGTAATTATTCAGCTCTTGGGGGGGCTGTATGAAAAAATTCAGGGGATACAGGCTTATTCTTGGATTACAAACTGCTTTTTACAATTTTTTCTGCGGTATTTGTAGCTGAACTGGGCGATAAGACCCAGCTCGCCACAATGCTCTTTGCTGCTGACAGACAGGTGAGCAAGCTCACTGTGTTTCTGGGGGCATCTCTCGCCCTGGTGGTGGCCTCTGCAATAGGTGTGGCAGCCGGAGGCCTTGTGTCACAATATATCAGTGAAAGACATCTGCACTATATTGCAGGTATCGGTTTTATTCTTATAGGGATATGGACACTTATCCGGGCCTGATTATATCTCTATGCATGATGATTCTGTGTGAGCGTCTATCTTCAGAGAGGCTAATGGACTCTGATGCTTAAAAGATTTCGCAGGATAACCGGCATCTATCTTGGCAAAAATGCCATTGATGCTGCCTCTCTGCGCAGGGACAGGGGCGGCAACTGGGTTATTGATGCAGATGCCCCGGAGCCTGAGGATAGTTCCGGCCAGGTTGCGGAACAGGTCCGTCTTTTTCTCTCCAGGCTTAAACCCGACAGGTTTAGACGCATTACCTTTGCACTCCCGAGGAGCAGGGTTTTTTTTCGCGAGATCGAATTCCCCCAGCTCACCTCAGATGAGGCGCTTTCCGCTGTGAGAATGGGCATTGATCTCCATGCGCATCTGAAGCAGGAAGATATATATTTCGATGTGTGGGAGCCTGGTCACCAGAATTCCCCTGAAGCCCGTGATCAGGAGGGTACACACAAGGTCAGGGTGCTCCTTTCGTATGTGGAACGTTCTTTTCTGGATCCTGTGTTCAAGGTGGTTCGGGAGACAGGGCACAGCCGGTCATTAGGGTGCGTTTCACCGGTATCATGCGGTATTGATGGCCTTTTAAGATACGGAGGACGCGATCTGTTTCCATGCACGGTTATTTCCCGACAGGACGATGAGATTGTTATATCGCTTCACAGTGAAAGAGGCTGGGAAGGGTCTCACTCTGTATCACTTTTCTCACAGGCGGGTATTACCCACAGGCTGGCAGACATGGCCCGTCTGTATCCGGAGCCCTTTCACAGTCTGATAAAATCCCCGGTATTCAGGGTCGGGGATTTTCACCTGCCTGAGATACCTCGAGAGCCAGTGGACCCTTGTTCCATTCTTGATCCTCTCTCCCCGCTTTGCAGGGAAAGGGAACTGTGCATGGGGTTATGTGCCGCTGGTATCGGGCTGAAATCATTTCCTGAGGTATCCTTTCAGGCCACTCCGAGAAAAAGACCCTTTCGCATCAAGGTCAATGCCTTTCAAATTGTTGCAGTTGGCACAGTGGCGGCCATGCTTGTTGTGACAGGCGTGGGGCTCACCAGGATGATGAGTCTTTCCAGCAGGGTGGACGAGGTGAATGCACGGCTGGCACAGATAGAAAAGCGCATGAAGCCTCTTATAGAGATGCGTTCAAAAATTGACGAGATAGAGGCCAGAAAAAAGGAATTAACTGATTTCGGGAACGAGCTTCCCGGTTTGCTTGATGTCCTGAAAGAGCTTGCTGTGCTTACACCTCAGGATACATGGATAAGAAATCTGAGCCTTTCAAACAGTAAATTCCGTTTAAGCGCGCAGGGTAAATCCGCCACTGCCTGTGTGGCAAGTCTCAGAAAGAGCCGACTGTTTTCACAGGTCAAACTTGTCTCAAGTGTTACCAAGACAAAGGACGGCCTGGAGAGATTCTCCATTGAAATCATACCCCGGAATTCACGCAGTAAAAGGGGTGGAGGCAGGAAATGAAGGCTCTCTTCAGTGGAACAGGAAGCAGAAGCCCTCTGCTTCGTTATGGCATTTTGGTAATTGTGGTTATTCTCTGGTACAGTCTGGTGTGGGACGGTATAACCTCCAGGACCGAAACGCTCAGAGAAAATCTTGAGGTAAAGCAGGCAAAGGTGGAGCGGCTGCAGGCAAAGCTCAAGAAAAACACCGGGCTGGAGGCAAAACTCAGGAATGCCGAAAAACAGTATGCAGCCCTTGAAAAACGCCTGCTTCCTGGTGATACCATTCAGGTCGTTGCTTCAACACTCCAGGATATGCTCAATACGGCTGCCGCAGAGGCTGGTCTGGAGGTTACCACATACAGGACCATTAAGGGGCGCAAGTGGCGAAAAAAGGGGCTTGCCGCCGTGCGTCTGACGCTGAAGGGAGATACTGCCAAGCTGGTGAAATTTCTTGAGCTTATAAATAAGAAGAAAAAGATTGTCCGTATCAATAATCTGAATATTGTCAAAGTCAGTGGACGTAAGCCATACCTGAGGATAAATATTGAAGCGGAGGCTCTGTGCAAACAGGGAGGGTCTGCATGAACATAACTGTCAGGGAATTTGTTGTATCAGTACTTTTGATGGTGTTTCTAATGGTGGCCTGTGCGTTTAATGCGGCGGCGCAGGATGATGGCCAGGGGGGAGCGGCAGCAGAAAAAGCTGGCCCGACTGTGGCATCTCCCTTCAAGGGGGCAGGGCCTGATGAGAAACGCAAGATAGATCTGACTTTTGACGACATGGATATCTATCCTGTGCTTGATGATGTGCTGGGAAATGTCCTTGAGCTGAATTTTGTGGTTGACCCTGCCATTCGCGGCACTATTTCCGTGCGCATACAGGGGAAATATTCAAGGAACGAACTCCTTGACCTGTTCAACTCAATGCTGCAGATGCATGGCCTGGCAATCGTTCACGGCGATTACGGGCTTTACAAGGTGGTTAAGAAATCCGGCAGCTCAAAACAGGGGGATACTGTCCTTTCACAGGCAGCAAAAAGGGCTAATCCCGGTGATGTCACAAGGGTTTTTCAGTTAAAATATCTTTCAGCCCAGCATGCCATAGCCAATCTTAAGAATTTTATTTCTGCTGGCGCGGTAATCCTTGCTGTCCCCAGCTCCAATTCAGTGGTCATAACTGATACTGCTGAAAACCTCCGGAAAGTAGCCAGAATAATCTCCCTGCTTGATACAAACCTGTTTAAACAGGTCCACTGGAAGCTCTTCAGTCTGGAAAATACAGACCCTGAGGATATGGCTAAAGACCTTGAAAATATTTTCAAGAGCAAGGGGATTTTTTCAAGGCCGGGGATAGATACCGACAGTCTTCAGATAATTACCCTTAACTCAATAAATGCCATTCTGGTAATAACAAGGTGGCCGGAGGTGCTGAAAGAGATAGAGGTCTGGGTGGCAGAGCTTGAGCAGGGGCAGATAGAAAAGGGTTCCAATGTATATGTATATTTTGTTCAGAACGGTAAGGCAAAGGAGCTTTCCGAGCTTCTGAACAATCTATATGCCGAAGGCTCCTCGGGCGGGGCTGCAGGCAGGAAAAAGA
>WFRQ01000589.1 GCA_015486425.1 Deltaproteobacteria bacterium
TCTCTACAGTGTTGTTCCACTGCATTAACGGTACTCTCTGTCAATGACAAGGTCCTCAATATCAGATGTCTTTTCACCCTTCTGGGACTTTACCCTGTCAATGCCCTGGCGCACCCTTGCCTTGCTGCTTGCATAGGCAAGGGCAGTTTCACCGTCTATCTGACCTGATTCAAACAGGCTCACAAGATGCTGATCAAAGGTCTGCATGTCAAACGCCTGGCCAGACTCGATTATCTCATAAAATGTCTTGCCCTCACGCTCGCCGTTTATAACCGCATCTTTTACCCGGATATTGTTCTGCATAATTTCAAATATTGCAATGCGGCCGCCGCCCTCCTTGGGAAGCAGACGCTGACCAACCACCCATCGCAGCGCGTCTCCGAGCCTGAACCTGATCTGTCGCTCCTCTTCTGTGGAGAACATGCCGATGATACGGTTGATGGTGTGTCCGGCACTCACCGTATGGAGTGTGCTGAAGACCAGGTGACCGGTCTCAGAGGCATTCATTGCAATCTCCATTGTCTCCCTGTCCCTGATTTCTCCAACAAGCACGACATTTGGTGCCTGACGCAGGGCAGCCCTGAGGCCGTTTGCAAAGGAATCAAAATCCTGCCCCAGCTCCCTCTGATTGAAGGTAGCCCGCCTGTGAGGATGAACATATTCAATCGGGTCTTCAAGGGTAACCACATGAAGATTGTCCCTGGTGTTGATGGCATCGAGAATTGCCGCAAGAGATGTAGTCTTACCTGTGCCTGTTGCACCTGTAAACAGAATGATACCGTTTTTCTCCCCTGCCATTTTCATGAAACATTCCGGAAGATTAAGCTCATCAATGGTAGGCACCCGGCTCTCGAGCTTTCTCATCACTATACTGGTGGTGCCCCTCTGTGAAAAAACGTTTACACGAAACCTGGGGCCGTCAGGCAGGTTATATGAAAAATCGCACGAACCGTGCCTGAAAAAATCCGTAAGCAGACGCCTGTCATCCTGAATAAGAGTAAGGGCCATCTGCTCTGTCTGAAAGGGGGTCAGTATCCCGCCTGCCATATCCACTTCCACTGGATGGAGCCTGCCATCTGCAGCAACCTGGCACGGCCTGCCCACGGTGAAGTTCAGGTCAGATATCCCCTTTCTTGCCACAAGCATATCCTGGATAATCTGGTCAAGATCAATCTTCTTCATCAGCCAACCTCTGTGAAATCAGCAGGAGCACTCCTGGCAAATGGTTTGAACTTTGCCTTGTCAACGCATTTGGTATATGCCTCGTCCGGGTCAATCCAGCCCTTCTGCAGCAGGTCCATAATGGCATCATCAAGTGTCTGCATTCCGAACTTCTTGCCTGTCTGCATGGAGGACGGAATCTGGTATGTCTTTCCTTCACGAATAAGATTACGAACCGCAGGTGTTGCTATGAGGATTTCAAATGCCACACACCTGCCCTTGACATCTATGCGCTTGAACATGGTCTGGGATATAACGGCCCTGAGGGCATCAGCAAGTGTGGCCCTTACCTGCGGCTGCTGGTGTGTAGGGAAGATTTCAATAACCCTGTCCACTGTCTTTGCAGCGCTTATGGTATGAAGTGTGCCCATTACAAGGTGACCTGTCATGGCTGCCTCAATGGCAAGAGATATTGTTTCAAGGTCCCTCATTTCACCCACTAGTATTATATCAGGGTCTTCACGAAGCGCTCCCCTGAGCGCAGCGCTGAAGCTTTTGGTATGGGTGCCAACTTCCCTGTGGTTTACGAGACAGCCCTTGTTCTCGTGTACAAACTCAATGGGGTCCTCAACAGTAAGGATATGATCCTTTCGGTTTCTGTTGGCATGATCAAGAATTGCAGCAAGTGTGGTTGACTTACCACTGCCTGTAGGCCCGGTAACCAGCACAAGGCCCCTTGGAAGCATTGAAAGCTTGGTCATTATCTCCGGCAGTCCCAGCTTTTCTGCTGACAGTATCTCGCTTGGGATTTCCCTGAACACAGCGCCAATGCCGTTCTTCTGCATGAAAAAATTGGCACGGTATCTGGCAAGGTTGGGAATCTCATAACCGAAATCCACGTCCCCTGACTCTTCGAACAGTTTTATCTTCTCCTCAGGGGCAATTTCATAAAGCATTGCCTTAAGTTCATCGTTATCCAGTACCTTGTACTTCACACGCTGCAGATCGCCCTGCAGGCGTAAAACCGGCGGAGAACCCGAGGTAAGGTGAAGGTCAGAACCTCCCTGATCATTAAGGAGTTTGAAAAAAGCATCTATTTTTGCCATAAATCACCTGTAGTTGATTGGTTTGTATATATTTTCCGAGGAAACAGCTCAAAACAAAAGGAGATATAACGTCTTGCCTTTCCCTTTGAGCTTTCAGCTTTCAGCTTTAAACTTTAAGCTTAGAGCTTTAAGCCAACTTTCCTGATCCCTGTCATGAACGCTCGGTTTGTCTGATTTACCATCAGTGCCGATACCATGTTTAAGGACCACATGTTCTGATAATCGGTTTTCCGTGGAAAAAAATTAATTCAGACCGTTTTGGGAAAACAGGCTGCGGCCCGTTTTCAAGAAGGGGAAAGAGGGTTTACTTAAGAAAAAAAACCCTTACAATAACATAGATGCACAAACAGACTGCATGGCATACCGAGTGCCTGACAGGTGGCCCTGATTTCTCTGCTGAAGCTGCCTCAAAACAAAAAATTATATTCTGTCCGAGTATTATAAATCATTTATAATGTAATTTCGTATTTATGCAGCAAAAGGCATGGTATCGCTTTCCAAGCGAATCTGAACAATCGCTCAAATTAGCAATAGCTTCTCTATCTTTAAACCTTGAGCTTTCAGCTTTCAGCCTTGAGCTGTCAGCCTTGAGCTTTGAGCTTTATTAAGCTGTTTTCGGATAAAAACAACAAGAGCATTCTCATGCAGCACGCATAACGCTGAAAGATCACATAATTTCACAACAAAACAGACTGCAAAACATGACCTATATTGACCCGGCAATTGTTAATTTTACGGATGTTTCCAAGCGCTACACCATAGAAAATCTGGCGCTCTACAAGATAAACCTCGAAGTCAAAAAGGGAGAATTCGTATTTCTCACAGGCCCCAGCGGTTCAGGCAAGAGTACGCTCCTGAAACTTCTGTTCTGTGCCGAGCGTCCTACTGAGGGAGAGATTCGAGTGGACGACATGGACCTTTCCACACTTTCTCCCTCCCAGATTCCGGCTCTGAGAAGAAAAGTCGGAGTAATATTCCAGGATTTCAAACTGCTTGAACAGCATTCTGTTTTTGACAACGTTGCGCTGAGCCTTGAGGTACTGGGGCTCAAAAAGACCCAGGTGGAGAAACGCGTACGCGAAATCATTACCAACGTGGGCCTAATAGGGAAAATAGACCGCAAGGCCATTCAGCTTTCCGGAGGAGAGCAGCAGCGTGTAGCCATAGCAAGGGCAGTGGTAAACAGACCACCCATCATTCTTGCTGATGAACCTACAGGCAACCTTGACAGGGACCGCACCATGGAGGTCATGGGGCTTATGGAAGAACTCAATGCAAGGGGCACCACCATTATTTTTGCCACTCACGATGAAAAACTGTTTGAAAATACCCACAGACGGGTAATAAAACTGGAAGACGGCAGGCTCGTAAGATGATTGCTGGAATAATTTACAAGAGGGCACTGACTGACCTCAGACAGAACTTCTCTACGCAGATCATGACAACGCTGGTGGTGACGCTTTCAATCCTCCTGCTCACCTTTTTTGCTCTGTTCTCATTTAATTTCAAACACTTTGTAGAAGAGCTGGGCTCCAAGCTGGGCATTGTAGTTTATCTGAAAAAAGAAGTGCCCCAGGAGGCCATTCCCGCGCTTTACAGGAAAATTTCACAACTCAAGGGCATTGAGGCAGTAAACTACACATCATCAGAAGATGCCTTTATGAAACTCCAGAAGTATCTTGCAAAGGAAAAGCAGGTGCTTCAGGGAGTTGACGCCAACTTCCTGCCTCCATCTTTTGAAATCCAGATAAACCGCGCTGTGTTCAACATAGAAAGGATAAGAGAAGTGGCTGCTGAACTCAGCGGATGGAAGGAGGTCTCAAAGGTTCAGTACGGAGAGGAATGGATAGACCGTCTCGAGGTCTTTTCAGGCATCACACAGAAAACTGTTATTGGAGCAGGCCTGCTGCTTCTGATAACAGCAGCTTTTGTGGTGGCAAACACCATTAAGCTCACCGTTTATGCCAGGCAGGAAGAACTTGAGATACTCCGCCTGGTAGGCGCCACAAACAGCTTTATAGCAGGCCCCTTCCTGTTAGAAGCCCTGATACAGGGGCTTGCAGGATCTCTGCTTGCCACAGGCATAGTATATGCCACTTACCATTATCTTCAAAGCCTCATGTCCCAGCACCCCCTGTTCAGGGAGGTGGAACTGATTTTTCTGCCCGTGCCGTATCTTTTCGCAATAATCGGCGGCAGTATTTTTGTCTGCGCTGTTGGCACCGGGGTATCAATGCGCAGATTCCTTAAACTCTGATAACTCATTGAATAACAGTGCTTAAACCTCTGTTTTGCATAAGCGCAGCTATGCTGCTGTTGATCCTGCTGCAGGCCCCTGGTGCACTGTGCCTACAGGGCAGTGAACTGCTTGAGCAGGAGATCAGTGTCCAGAAGGAACGTCTCAAAGAGCTTGACCATGACATAAAGAAACAGCGAAGAAAAGCGGTCAAGGTGGAAAAGAGCAGGATTACCATCCTCACGGAACTGCAGGAACTTGATACGCGGATTGCAGAACAGTGGCAGAGGCTGCAGGATGTCAAGAAGCAGTGGTCTGCGGCTGAGCTTGAGCTGGAGATCACCAGGCAGGAGCTGGATAAAAGTGAAAAAGAAATCAGGGAGCTTAAAAAATACATAGAGACCCGTCTTATAGCTCTGAGGGAAATGGGCATGATTGGTGTCCTGAATGTCCTGTTGGAGGCAGAAAGCCTGCCAGACCTTATGGCAAGGGAACAGTATCTGAAACTTATACTGAAACATGACAGGAAAAAACGAGAAGAGTACTTACAGAAAATTGAAGAACTTAAAGATCAGAAAGCCGCACTTGAAAAGGAAAATCATGCCCTGATGCAGCTCTCAAGTGCAGTGGAACAACAGGCCCTGCTGCTTGAAACCCGCAAGGAGGAGAAGGAGGCATTTCTTGAAGAACTTGAAAAGCAGGGAGAAAAGTACGCGGCCATGATACGCGAGCTTCAGCAGGCCAGGAAGGCCATGCAGGGCCTTATTGAGGAACTGAGCCAGGAACTTGAGCTTCAGACCGGACCTTCCCAGGCTGACCTGTTTGACTTCAAATCGCAGAAGGGCAAACTCAATCCCCCGGTTCCCGGAAGGCCGGTGCCTGTTTACAGCCGCAGGAAACACACAATCCGCGGGATGACAATCGCTGCTCCATGGGGCACTGAAATCAGAGCAATCTTTGACGGCAAGGTGATATACAATAATGCACTTCCAGGCTACGGACAGGTGATTATAATTGATCACGGCCAGCGATACATGAGCCTTACGGCTCAGGGAGCCAGATTTTTCAAGAATGAAGGGGATGAAGTGATGGAAGGCGATGTCATAGGCATCAGCGGCGGCGGCCCCTGGGTAAAGGAAGGAATTTATTTTGAATTAAGGCATGGAAAAAAACAGGAAAATCCTTTAGTATGGTTCGATCTCAGAGGCATGGGGAGAAAACCGCACAGGTCTGACAATCGCTAAGTTTAGGTCTGAA
>WFRQ01000590.1 GCA_015486425.1 Deltaproteobacteria bacterium
AGGGGCCTCACTGATAGAGGCGCACATACTCACAGGCCGAACTCACCAGATCAGGGTTCACATGTCATCCATCGGCCATCCGCTTCTCGGGGATATGCTTTATGGAGGTCCTTCAGTTGTAAAGCTCCAGGACCTGACAGTTAAAATCCCGCGGCAGATGCTCCACGCCGCTGAACTTGCTGTCACACACCCTCTAACCGGAGAGAGGATGCGGTGGCAGGCGCCTGTTCCTGAAGACATGAAAAAGGTCATCAGCGCGTTATCCTGAACTCTCAAGCATCGCCCCCCAGCACCTTCCCCAGGGGTTGTGAGATTTTCTTTGATCCTGAAAATACAATGTACCCATTTGTAATTTTCATGCTTTTAACATCAAAAAGGCAGTAGAGACGTCACACCGCAAAAGCGGTGTGACGAGAAAGCATAAGAGTGGCTGAGATAATTCAGTTACTGACAAACCGTTGATCCATAATCCAGGCTCAGTATGCTGAGGTCATCACCGTCCACATCTCCGTCGTTATCTATATCTCCAGGACAGGTCTTGAATTCGAGGAAGTAATGATCGTTAAAAGTGCTTCCAATAATATAGTTAAATCCATCTGTTGTCCTGGAAGTAACTCTCAGGCGGAACTGGTAGGCACAACGCGTCCAGGGCTTGAGGCGGGGCGCATCAGCAGAATTATATTCAGTTTCCTGAACTCCATGCCAGTATGGTGCTGTGAAAATAGTTGGTACATATGAGGCACTTTTGATAACTCCCCCATATCTGTTTTTACCGTAAAGAGAATCCAGCACAAAACTCTTCAGATAGCCGTTTGGATGCCAGGCTGTGATTGTAAAACGGAGATTTTCAGACGGGTCGGACAGATAAATCATGCCACACTCGGGTATAACCCCGTCATTATACGACGTATAATGCGGACTTGAAGGGTCATATTTGACATTATGAATAATGGCCGTGACCGGGCTGTTGTCAATAATTATCGTGATGTGGTCCAGATCATTGGGCTTCAGGTTTACAAGCTCCAGCGCCAGCGGGAAAAAGGATTTCACCCTGTAAGCCCTGTATATCAGGGAATATTTTCCATTTGGCCACAGCCTGGTATTCCAGATCATACGTAGATCAATATGGCTCCAGAAGCCTTCATCGGTCAGTTGATATAAATTTTCTATGCCTGCGATTTTCTTGGGACCGAGATTGACATACTGATGAGTAATGCTGCCATCAGGATTAACAGTGTACTTAACCTTTGAAAGTGGGTCACTCAGCGGCACATAATCCTGCATTGCCGGTGGATTATCATCTACCCACTTACCAACCAGAATCTGATAGTAACTCACTGGATCGTCTTCACCAAACCATCCATGGAGCCATAGATCGCCTCCAAAAGGTGAATCCTTATAGGCGGGAATGCGGTAGAAGGCAGCTACTTTTGGTGACACATCTGCCAGTCCATATGAGCGATCTGCTTCATCCTGGATGATTTCAGAGGTGGGAATTTTACCTATGCTGGTAAAAAGAAAACCGTTCCCGGTATGAGAACCTGCCAGGGGACCGACATCTGTCACGCCACCGTATGCTCCCATATCATTACGGGTTCCGTCCGGATCAGTATATTGAGGTGCAGGATTACCGGCATCAATACAGGGGGACGTCGCTGACAGGTGATATTGACTATCTGCAAACAAAGGATTCTCCGATATATCATTCAGCCCTGGAGCCGCACCGTAACCGTAATTTGTGGTATTACCCCATACGTCGTTATATGACATGATCGGAGTGGTCATGTAAGGAGATATTCCGAAGGTGTGACCTGTGATAATATTGTTCATGATAGTCGGGTCTGCCACGGTGCCAGGACCCTGAGGCTCTGTATAAATACCAAATGACGGGCTTCCTGATGTTGCGCCCAGATTATCTGCCACGGTATTGTTAATAACTCGACTGTGAACAGCAGAATTAGGGGCATCAGCAATCAGGGATATACCCATGTGATAATTACCGGTTACAACATTATTCATGATTACTGAGGTGCAATCCCTGCTGCTGATGCCGACCCATCCATTAGTCACCTTGAACCCGGATATTAAACTGCCCTCTGCCATGGTAACAGCAGGCTGATGAATTCCAGAGGAAGCACCGCCATCAATCACTGTTCTATCCGGGCCGCTTCCGAACAACATAATGCCGGCTTTGAGCGTTACATTCTCCTGATAGTTACCGGGATAAACCTGGATAGTATCACCGCTTGAGGCTGCCGAAACAGCATCTCCTATAGTGTAGTAATCCCCAGAGCCACTATCATCCACTGTGAACGTAGCGGCGTCCACATTTGTCTGAAATAAAAAAATATATCCCAGAATTATCAGAATCCATACAGTACAGTTTATCTTTTGATTTTTCATAATTACCTCCCTGACATTTGGTTGTTAAAATTTTATTTAGCGCCCAAGAGTATCCGCCACTGTACCGGAAACATGCGGCAGAAAAGCAGTTCAAGGGAAAATATTTCAACAGCTACAATCAGCCGGATGCAGCACCCGTGACATGATTATGGCTGAAAGCCAAGGGGAAAAATCACTCGTCTTACGCACCTACCCTCATGATGGGAGACGGGAAAAGCAGCCTATAATGAACTATCAAATTTGATCTGGATCGTGGAGTAGAGACAAAACAACAAGCATCTGAATTTAACCAGAAAATACATAAACTGAACTCAATTTAGGTGAATATGAGACGATTCAGCAGAGACAAAGAATAACTTCAACATTAACTCATCTTGCTCAAACCTAAGTTGAGCGGGTTATATAAATCATAGGTGTGCAGTGTTTACATTGTCAATAATAAAACCAAATTGGGAAACGGTCAGACAAACCGCCCGGAACCATTTATCAGTAAAATTTAATTAATGACAGCGAAACAAAGTCAAGCCTGTCTTCCTTGAGCGCCTGCTGAGTACCCGCTGTTTTAAGATTCTCAAGGATTATCTGGACAGAATCCCCTGTTTCGCCATAGTGGCCTTGGCCTTCGCCCACCTTGACAACCAGCTCATCATCCTCATCCACAACCGCCGTGCGGTGGGGGGAGAGGCTCTCCACGCTAAACGGCCCGGCAATCGCTCAGCCCAGACTGGATAATATTGCGCTTAGATAAGAATGTAACTCAACTCGTTCCCAAACTCCAGTTTGGGAATGGCGCTTCCGGAAGCTCAGCTTCCTGAAAAATATCGTTCTTCCGAAATGACACCACATCGAGCTGATCTGTTACGCTTGACAACCATATACTTTATGCGTACGCTAATAAGTACGCATGCAAGGAGGTAATATGACAGCTCTTACCATCACAGAAGCCAGAAAAAACCTTTACAGGCTCATCGATGAAGTTGCCGAGTCACACAGACCTGCACGGCTCCGGGGTAGAAGAAACTCCGCTGTTCTGATTTCAGAAGATGACTGGAGAGCCATTGAGGAGATCCTTTTTTGCACTGGTTTTTCGACTAATCCTTGGCCAAATCAATAATCTTGAATTTCTTTCTCCCTCTGATCCGATAGATGGAAAAATCCCTGTCTATGGTCAGGATTGTGTCCATATTCAATTTTTCTGCCAGATAGACAAGGCAGGCATCTGCAAAATCCATTGGCAAATCAGAATATTTTAACATGAGTTGTTTTATTCGCTTTATGGCTTCCAGTTCAATGGGATAAATCTCTACACCACCCCGATAAATCCACTCCAGAAAATCTGACTGGGCATTGCGGCTGAAGTCCAACAGGAACAAGATCTCAGTAATGGAGGCCAAGGTAGTAACTAAGGGATGCTGGTTATACTTAAGGAATTCCAAAGATGACTGGTGATATTTATCAGAGGCATCAAAAAGGGCTACCAAAGGGCCAGAATCAATGAATATCTTTTTCATTTGCTCTTTTGCCTTTGATTTTTCCTTTTATTATCTCTTTTCTCCTGACCGACAAGTCACTGCGGCCGCTTGAATACTTGCCGAAAAGATCGCTTCCCAGATCCCACGGGGTCTGCCTTGAAATTTTTTTCAGGTATTCCTGGATGCTCCGCCTGATAAGCTCGGACTTTGTAAGCCCCAGCTTTTTGGCTGTGTTGGTAATGTTCTGCTCCATTTGGGGGTCTAATCTCAGAGTTAACATGATTTCCATCGCCTTTTTGTATTACATTAAGGTAATACAATAAGGTTGTCAATTACTTCTTGTCGCCTGCTATCTTTCTTCCTTTTTCTGTCAGCCTGTACTGCTGCAATCGGCTTCTGGTTTTTGCAGGAATGGTGCATTCAATCAGTCCTTCCTGGAGCATTTGTTTTTGCTGGTTCCCAAACTCCAGTTTGGGAACCAGCAGATAAATATGAACAACACTCCTGCGGGCTGTTCCGCTTGACAACCATATGCTTTATGCGTACGCGTAACAAGTACGCATGAAAGGAGATAATATGACAGCTCTTACCATCACTGAAGCCAGGAAAAACCTTTACAGGCTCATCGATGAAGTTGCCGAGTCACACAGACCTGTACGGCTCCAGGGCAGAAGAAACTCCGCTGTTCTGATTTCAGAAGATGACTGGAGGGCTATTGAGGAGACCCTTTTCTTAACCTCTATTCCCGGAATGGCGGAATCAATAAAAGAGGGGCTTGAAACGCCTGTAGAAGAGTGTGATGAGGAAATTGAGTGGTGACCTGGCGTGTAGTTTTCACAAAGCAGGCCAGGAAAAATGCCAGGAAACTTTCACAATTCAACCTGCATGACAGGGCAAAAGCCCTGATAGAAATTTTAAGGAAAGATCCTTATAAAACCCCACCCCCATATGAAAGACTGATCGGAAAACTTTCAGGGGCATTTTCCAGGAGAATTAATATCCAGCACAGGCTTGTTTATCAGGTCTTGGATGATCTTAAAACCGTGAAAGTGATTCGCATGTAGACCCATTATGAATAATTTTCAGCCTGAAACCTGACTTCCGAATATGAGGAAAGTAGAAATGACCATACATTATGTGATTATCTAGTGCGCCTACAGACACCCTAAAAAAAATGGCTGGTTTCCATCGGAATGAGTGGCCGGATAACTTAGGAATCAATGGCCGCTTTCCGTCGGAGCAAGCACCAGCTAGATCAAATTCCTTTTTCGGTCTTTTTCTTGATACCCAGAAGGAATCAGCCCCACATGAGAACAGCCTATTTTTTTCACATTTTTATTTGTAAAAAAAGGAACTTATTTCAACCAGTGGATTATACGCTGCGGGATAACTTTTTCCTTTAATAGTCGAGAGAGTTGCTTAGTAATTAAGGTCTGTTCTGATAAATTGAGGATCTTTTCTATGTCCTCTTTTAC
>WFRQ01000591.1 GCA_015486425.1 Deltaproteobacteria bacterium
ACTTTGAGCTTTGAGCTAACTTTCATGGTCAAGGGGGTGACGAACCCCATGTCATGAAAGTTTAGGACAATCATAATCCATGACAAATGTACTATATCTCAGGAACCGGCCTGTTAATGCTGCTACCCTGTCAGAAAACAGCAGGCCGATATGATTTGTTTTTATTGCTTCACGCTCCTTTATCCATTCTGCCATGGTATCTTCACAGGTAACAAGGCCGTCAGCAGGCAGGCTGCCGCGCAGGAAGAACATGCCCATGCCTATGTTAACGCTGCCGGTAATCATCCCTGCTTCTATCTTCTCACAGCAGGGCGGACAACCGCGTGCCAATGGGTAAAGACTCTTTCCTGCGGCATAACGGGCAATGTTCCAATTAGAAGCCCTGCGGGCAATACTGGAGCCATTTACAGGAGAACCCAGCAGCACAACTCGTCCCATGGAGGGAGCCTGGGATAAATCCCTGGCCAGCATGTGGCAGAGTACAATGCCTCCCAGGCTGTGACATACGAAGTGTACGATATCTGCGGAAAGATCGCATATGAACTGCGCAAGCTTTGTGGCATTGGTCTCAACAGAGTCTCTGCGGCTGGAATATCTGAATCGGCATGTCTGAAACCCCTGGCGCTCAAGTCTCATGGCAAGGAGAGACATCTCAAGACCTGTCATCCAGAGGCCGTGAATCAATACGGTTATGGCATGATTTTCACTGTTTATGCTGTTGCCCATGTAATTTCATTCCACATGACTGGTAATTCAAATTAGCAGGATTGAATTGGGAGCATTCCCCGTTTGTACTGATATCATAACGTGCTGCGGCTGTGTAACTTTTTGAGACTAATTCTGAAACTGTTATGAGGTGTCACAAACGTTATATGCAGGTTTTCTCGCAGAACAAGCCTCAAAAAGCCACACAGCCTCCACAATAATAGAAAAGGAGGGACAAACAGGGAATGGTCCCATTCAATTTTCCCCTGCCTCTCAGCCCTGAGAGTCAAATCTAAATTCAGGTCAATTTCTTGAAACGTCCATCAAAAATAGATGGTGAAGCATGATCTATAAATGGGGTTCTTTCTGATTTAAGTCAAGAAGAACATCTGGTATATATGATATTCTAAAAGTCCACATTCCGCGATTTAACTTTATCCACCGGAGTAAGAATATATGAAATGGACAGCAGAGGCCGAAGACAGGATAAAAAAAGTGCCGTTCTTTGTGCGCAGAAAGGTCAGGAAACAGGTAGAGAAGGAAGCTGTTTCCATGGGTGATTCACTGGTTGATGTTATGCATCTTGAGGCATGCAGGCAGCGATATATGTCTGACAAACATCATCAGACAAGGGGTTATGAAATAGATCAGTGTTTTGGTGCAGACCAGTGCCCTAATCGCGCAGTTGAATTCGGTGATATGTACGCCCGAATGGAAGATGTCCTTGAGGATAAGGAACTTTTGCAGTTCTTGCGCCAGACGGTGAAAGGCCCAATCAAGATGCACCATGCCTTCAGGGTTTCCATATCCGGCTGCCCCAACTGCTGTTCCCGCCCACAAATCGTTGATTTTGGTCTTGCGGGTGCATCTGTTGCAGCGATAACTGATGAAGAGTGCAGTGAGTGCGGTCTCTGTTTTAATGCATGCAGGGAAAATGCCCTGAAGCCGGATGGCAGGACAGGGAGGCCCATACTTGATAAACAGCTCTGCCTCATGTGTGGTGACTGTGCAGGCGCCTGCCCTACCGGTACTATCGCAGTGACAAGGCAGGGTTTCAGAGTGATGCTTGGTGGCAGGCTGGGCCGTCATCCTCAGTTTGCCAGGGAACTTCCCGGAGTATGGTCCCATGATGAGGTTCTTGATATCCTGAGCCGGACAGTTGATCATTTCAAGTCAAATAACCGGGGAGGTGAACGCCTCGGAGATATTATTAATCGTACCGGCCTGGGGTTTCTGTCGCTTTAACCTGGGTTTGCGCGATTGCCGGATTTGCTGCATATCCGCCAAAAGAGGAATTCCTGTTATAGTCGGCTGTATGGTGATTTTGATGACAAAGTAGTTGCGGTCAAGCCGGCAATACCAAAGGGTTACAAACGTTTGAAACGCTCAATACAACGTTTAAAAAACTTGCGTAGTACAGTGCCCTGAAGGTAGAGTCTTGATGCGTGGTATAAGTGCTGTTCAACCTGGACTGAGCGTTTGAAAATTTGGTGTAACTGTTCAGCATTTTTCCCATTTTGAAACACTCAATTCAGGTACAATTTGGTAAACTTTAGGTTCAATACAGTTATCACCTGGATCCGAACTGGTCACATACCTGGCGGTGTCAGATCCAGAGAGCAGTAAAATGCAGGAGTTGAAATAAAATGGTCAGTGCCAATCGGTTTAAATTTTTCATACTGGTTTTTTTCATAATCATGTTCGGAAATGCTGCTGCGGTTTATGCGGCCAGGGCTGTGCAATCTGCGCCGCCTGTAAAGGAAGTTCAACAGGCCGAAAAGGATAAGGCATCAGAGGCGGCGATGGAAGATAATACCCTGGCCACCTTGAAATCCATTCTGGAACTTCGTACTCATTTGAACAAACGGCTGAATGAAAAGAAAAAGCAGATGAAACGGGCTTCCTCTAAAAGTGAAAAAGAGGACCTTCAGCATGATATTGACAAGCTCAATGAGCAGCTTACCAAGTCACGAGAAGATTTTGATCGGATAGCGGCAGGTGTTGATGTCTCCATGTTTCAGGACAAGAAGGAACAGAAGTTTGACTGGAAGGAGGAGATTACATCTCTTGTCAGGCCTGCACTGGACGAGATGAAACGCATGACAGCAAAAGTGCGCCAGAAATCCCAGCTTAACATGGAACTGGAACATGCCACCAAACTGCTTCCCGAGGCAAAAGATGCGGTTAAGAATCTGAAGGTCCTTATTGCCGAGACCGAAGACAGGACTATTAAAAAAGAGCTTAAGAAGGAACTTGCAGAGTGGGAGAACAGGGTTCAGCAGCTTGATAACGAACGCTCCATTGCCCAGATGCAGCTTGAACAGCTTGAGCGCGAAGAAGAATCCATGGTGGAGGCCTCACAGAAGTCCATCAAACATTTTTTTAAGACCAGGGGGCTGTACATATTCCTTGCAATAACTGCTGCTGTTGCCATCTCTCTGTTTTGCTGGCTGCTCTACAGGTTTATTGTAAAGGTGGTTCCAGGATACAGGAAGGAGCATATTTCCCTTAAACTCCGCATTGTTGATCTTGCATTCCGGATCATGACAGTAGTCCTGGCCATTACCGGCCTCTTCGCAGTGCTTTATGCCGCTCAGGACTGGGTCCTTCTGAGTATTGCCATAATCTTCCTGCTGGGTATAGGCTGGACTGCCAGACTGGCTGTGCCGAAGATGTGGAACCAGGGGCGTCTTATGCTTAACATCGGTCCTGTCCGTGAAGGAGAACGGGTGCTTTTTGACGGCATCCCATGGCTGGTAAAGAAGATCAATGTTTATTCAGTGTTTGAAAATCCTGAGCTTGGAGTAAGTCTGCGTATCCCGATTGAGAAGTTGCTCGATATGGAATCCAGACCATATGATACGTCAGAACGGTGGTTTCCCTGCAGAAAGGGGGACTGGGTTATACTTTCCGATGGTACGCGTGGCAAGGTGGTAAGCCAGTCTCACGAGATGGTGAACCTTGTAATGCGAGGAGGGGCCCGAAAGAGTTACCTCACCACTGATTTTCTTTCAATGAGTCCTCTCAATCTTTCAAGGACCTTCAGGATAAAGGTGCCGTTTGGCATCAGCTACGATCTTCAGGAACATTCCACTGCCCTGATACCTGATGCCCTTGGTGAATATATTGCCGAGAGGCTTAAAGTGGAGAATTATGAGGAGCATCTCAAGAACCTCAGGGTGGAGTTTCAGGCCGCAGGTGGTTCTTCCCTGGATATGGTTGTTATTGCAGATTTTGATGGCGAAATGGCTCCGCTCTACAACCGCATCCGCCGTGCCATTCAGAGATGGTGTGTTGAGGCCTGTACAATAAACAACTGGGATATTCCATTTCCCCAGCTTACGGTTCACAAGGCAAAGGATTAACTGAAATGTTCAGTTTACCGTCAAAATAGCTACAAGCGGAAAGCTAAAGGCTCAAGCAAAAGATATGTTTTGCTGGTTCCCAAACTCCAGTTTGGGAACTATGAACCGGAAGCTCCTGCTTCTCTTGTGCTCATAAATTGAGCGTTTCAAAATATGGAAAATCATTTTTCAAGGAGAATTTGATATGACTACCACGTTTAATTATCAGCAGTTCAGTTTCAGGCACCTTGTAATTGTTATTGTTTCAGTCCTTTTGCTTATCCCCGGAGTTGTGGCCACAAGTGAGGCACGTGGCGGCCATCAGGGCCATGGCATGTCAGAAGGTATGCCTGGTGATGCCCCGTGGAAGGGCATGCATAAGCGCATGAAAAAGATGATTAAGGCCTTGAATCTTACTGAGGAACAGTCAAAACTTCATGATCAGATGCACAAGACACGTCGTACTTTCATGGAAACAGCGTGCCAGGGCGAGAACTCTGACGGTTGCAGGAACAGTAAGCTGCGTAAGCGCGCCTTTCACCTTTTCAGAGCTGAACTGTTAGCGGAAAACCCTGATTTTCTCGGAGCTGCAGCCAAGATCAAGTCAGAGTACCACGGGAAATATAAGGCAGAGTTTAATGCAATGATCGATGCCCAGGCTGCATTTTTTAACAGCCTCTCTGCTGAGCAGAGAGATAAACTTATTGCAATGAATTCCCGCAGAGGCAAGCATGGCAAAGGCATGGGGCCCGGGGGGCCGAAGTAAAAAACATCTGTCCTGATTTGGGCGATTGCCGGATTTGCTGCATATCCACGGAAGAGGGCTTTCCACTTATAGCAGGCTATGCGGGAAGCCCAATGACAAAGGATAAGCGGTATGTATCACTTGGCATATCCCTGGCTGATGTGATATTACATGTGGTCATGATGTGGTCATTCAGGGACATTCCTGGGTGAAAGTTTTCATGACTGGGGGTTGCACTTTATTACAGGTGCAGCATGAAACCTTAAATTGAAGTATTTATTCAGAGCAGGTGCATTCATGTGCATCAAATGAAACGCTGAATAGTTACAAATTGAAACATGCAGGTGAGAAAAATGGCAAAGATAGAAAGAGCAATACTTAGTGTTACTGACAAGACAGGGATTGCCGAGCTGGCATCCGAGCTTAATGCTATGGGAGTTGAGGTGCTGTCAACCGGAGGCACTGCAAAGGTTATAAGGGATGCAGGGGTACCTGTCAGGGATGTGTCTGATCTCACGGGATTTCCTGAAATGATGGGTGGCAGGGTTAAAACTCTGCATCCAAAGGTGCATGGTGGCATTCTTGCTATCAGGGATGATGCCGAGCATAGAAAGGCCATGGAGGATAATGGCATAGTGCCCATAGACATGGTTGTGGTGAATCTCTATGCCTTTGAGAAGACCGTGGCAAAGGAGGGTGTTACCCTGGCAGAGGCCATTGAAAATATAGATATTGGCGGCCCGACCATGCTCAGGTCATCTGCCAAGAACTTCAGGTACGTCACCGTGGTTGTGGACCCTGCTGATTATGCAAGGGTCCTTGATGAGATGAGAAAGAACGATGGTGAAACCATGCTTTCAACCCGGTTTGAGCTTGCCAGAAAGGTGTTTGCCACCACTGCGGCCTATGATACAGCAATTACTGCCTATCTGAAGGGGATTGATCCGGCTTCTGTGTCATGATGTTTAATGTGAGATCATGATCTGTGTCCCCATAGCAGAGACGACCTTTTCCCGCATGGCTCAGCGTCTTGAGTCATGCATGGCTCAGGCTGATATGGTGGAAATCCGCCTTGATGCCCTTTCCGAGCCGTGTACTGCTGATGCGGTGAAGGCCCTGATATCCCTTGGTTCCATCCCCCTGCTGTTCACATGCAGGCGCATGGATGAGGGCGGGGCCTTTGCCGGTAATGAGCAGCAGAGGCTTGGTTGTCTGGCCCAGGCTGTTCATGCCGGTGCTCAGTATGTAGATGTGGAGCTTCGTACCGAAAAGGCAATCAGAGATGAATTTGTAAATCACGCACACAGTACCGGCTGCCGGGTAATCATGTCATGGCATGATTTTACTCGTACGCCTGATGATGATGAGCTTGCCTCCATGCTGAAAGATCAGAAGGCGGCTGGCGCTGATATAGCAAAGATTGTCACCATGGGGCTGAACGCCTCTGATATCCCAAGGCTGTTTTCCCTTTATTATTTGGCTCAGGACCTGAATATCCCACTCGTCTCGTTCTGTATGGGGGATATTGGCAGAATAAGCCGCGTGGCATGTCTTGCAATGGGAGCATGGCTCACATTCGCATCACTTGATTCAGGCAGCGGGACTGCCCCTGGGCAGATCCCGCTTGCACGTTTCCGGGCCATACTGGATTCAGTTCAGCCCTAATAATTTTTCCTCATAAATGCATCGATTCTATCATATGCCCTGTTCAGGACATCTTCCTCAGGCAGGAATACCAATCTGAAGTGGGGTGTTCTGGGCAGTGAACCAAAGCCGCTTCCGTGTACCACCACAACACCGGTTTCCTTTATCAGTTGTTTCACAAAGTCCGCATCGTCCACATCTACTTCAATCTTCGGAAACGCATAGAACGCACCCTGGGGCTCCTGACATGATATACCCGGAATGGCATTCATCCTCTCCACGGTAAGATCGCGTCTTGACCGCAGTTTTGCTCTGGTATCCCTTATATGTGACTGATCCCCTTCAAGGGCTGCGGGTATGGCGAACTGCTTTGGATGAGATGCGCACAGGCGCGCCCTGGCAAGTTTTCGCATGGCCTCAGCGTAGTCTTCAACCAGGTCGGGGTCTCCGCTGATTATTGACCAGCCTATGCGAAAGCCCGGTGCCAGATACCCTTTTGACAGCCCGTTGAACGTGACAATGGGAAGCTCACTGTCCAGAGATGCAATACTTGTGTGTTTCTTGCCATTAAGTATCAGCTTGTCATATATCTCATCACTGAAGATTACCAGGTTGTGCGCCCTGGCCAGTTCTATAATGCTTCTCAGGGCCTCTTCACTGTAAACCGCGCCAGTGGGGTTGTTGGGGTTAATGATAACTATGGCCTTGGTTTTTTGGTCAATCTGACTGGCCATGTGGTCAATATCAGGTTCCCATGCCTTTGATTCGTCGAGCTGGTAGGGACGGGCTTCGCCTATCAGGCGGCTCAGCAGGGCATCATAAAGCGGGTAACCAGGAGAGGGAACAAGCACATTCTCATCTTTGTTTACAAGGGCTGAAAGGGCAAAATCAATGGCCTCGCTTGCGCCTGTTGTAATGAGAATTTCATGGGGTGTGATGCCGTTGGCCAGGGCCTCGGCCCTTATGGCTGCCACTGCCTCAGGCACGCCTTCTGATGCCGAGTAGCCGGTATGGTTTTCAAGCATGGCCTCATAGGCGGCATCCTTCAGATGGCGTGGGGTTTCAAAGCCGAAAAGTACCGGGTCCCCAATGTTCAGATAAAGCAGATCACCGCCTGCTTTTTCTCTATCATGTGCAACTGCCAGGATATCCCTGATTGCATAGGTGATGTGTTCTGTCCGGCGTGAAGGACAGACTCTTTTTAGTTCACTCATCTTAATATTCCTGCATATTGTAGCTGTGAACTGCGCTGAGCAATCCACATGCGTTTCCCCGTTTATCAACGCTGTCATGGCGTCATGCGGGGAATACGGATAAGTTGTGAGCAGACATGCTGTTCACGCATTTTTATGCCTGGGGTAGTAAATGCCCAGGCGGATAAGAAAAAATGTCCATATTTTAGATAGGTTTCGTCCATATCGGTTATTTTCTTAAAACTCTGTGATATAATTGCGTATATTTACGTTTTCTCTGTCATGCAGTAATTTCTGCTCAAAATCCATTAGCATGGTAAGAATTTTGCTGCCCCATGAATTCACCCACAGGGCGAAGTTGTCAACCCATTTTTTTATTTTTTTCCTGAATGCCGTGGTGGTCCCTGCCAAGGAAGAAATTCAACCACGAAGATGTACGAAACAGTGCCCAGTTTCTTGGCGGCAGGTATTTTCTGTCAAGCAGCTTCCGAAATTCAGGGTCGTCAAGTTTTTCATACAGCCGTACATAGATGCACTGTCTCCTGTTAGGCCACACCTCGCACCATCCATCGCTGCTTCCGCCGCATGGCCCGTTCAGCATGAATTTTGCGCACTGCGACTGGGGACACAGAAATTCCATGTCATCCAGTGTGCAGTCGCCGCAGTGCTGACAACTGTACAGCAATCCCTTCACCATGTATTCAAGGCGTGTAAATACAGGCTCAAAATCTGTGTTGCTGATCCTTTCTGCCGCCGCACTGGCAGTATCGTAGAGCCCCTGACCGGGGATGAAGAACAAGTTATGCACAAAACGTTCCAGCCTGCCTGATATACGGAAAGGTTTTTTGTGCCCTTCAGGTCTGTCCCAGCGCAGGCGTGGCCCTGTATCCGCAGGCTTGTTAAGTCCGGTTGCCGGGTCTGGTTCGTAGAATTTGAAATTCCACTCCTCTGGATAGAGGTTTTCCCGTACAAATTCCTGCCATTGTGAAGATAGGATATGTGCCCGTTCCATAACCATGGCAATCTGCCTGTAGGAAAGACCGGGGCCGCTTATATGGATTCCTTCATACCCAAGTCCCAGCAGAATGGCAATCTGCCTTGATGCCCGTTCCAAGCGTGCTTCAAGGCCTCCGTCCTTCAGGGTTGCCTCATGTTCCATCTTTTTCAGCAGGCGTTCAGGCATTATGCAGCCCGGCACCACGCCTCTGCTGATGATACGGGCAAGACGCACGTCCGGTATGAGGATGGTGCCGAGAAGCGGGACATCAAGCCCCATGGAATCCATGAACTGTCTGAGTTCATGCTGCCTGCACGCATCAAATCCCATCTGGCTTATGACATAGGCAGCGCCTGCTTTAATTTTAAGTACCAGTTTGGCATATTGGAAAACCTGCTCTGCCTCGTGTCGTTTGAATGGTGAAACCACACATCCTGCAAAAAAGGGCATGGGTTGAAGGCAGAGTGAGGTGTGGGTGTAACGAAGGCCATGGGTCAGTTCGTTGATAAATTTAAGGGCCTGAACAGAATCAAGGTCAAATACAGGCTTGGCAACCCCTGAAAACCCGTGGCGTGGATAATCGCCGGTAAGAACCAGCAGGTTTCTGAGCCCGGTGCGGTCCAGTTCAAAGAGCTGGCTCTCCATGCTGTTTCTGTTTTTGTCCTTGCAGGAAAAGTGAATAACCGGCTCTATGCCGAGTTTCATTATTTCACGGCTCAGGGATACCGGGTTCAGGGCCGGATGCCCCCCTGCATTATCCGTAATGGAAAGGGCGCTGAGTTTCCTGTCAGCAGCGGCATCCCTGGCAAATTCCATGATCTGGTCAAGCGCCCTGCCCCTTGATGCCCTGGCAGGAACAAGCTCAAAGGTGAATACAGGCGTTTCCGCTCTGATAAAATCATCAGGGCTGTTGCCATCTCTCGCCTTATTGCGCGAGATCATGGCTGCTTTCAGTTTTCTTACAAATGGATTCACGTGTTCAGACCAGTAACGGGTTCAGGATGGATACCAATAAATAGCTCAAGGCTGAAAGCTCAAGGCTCAAAGGAAAAGAAGGCATGATTGTTTGCCTTTATTTTTCAGCTTCCGCCTTTGAGCTAACTTCTTTCTGGTTCCCAAACCCCGGTTTGGGAACCATAAAATCGGAAGCTCCTGCTTCCCCACCTTTATGACATTGGGCACAGGCCGGACGGCGCAACATGATCAGTCACGGGCCTGTGATAACCTCAAGACCTCCCATGTACGGCTGAAGGGCCTCTGGCACCCTGACGCTTCCGTCTTCCTGCTGGAAATTTTCAAGAATTGCCACAACCGTCCTGCCCACCGCAAGCCCTGAGCCGTTCAGTGTATGCACAAGGCGTGTCTTGCTGCCTGGTTTTTTAAACCTTATATTGGCCCGTCTTGCCTGAAATGCCTCAAAGTTGCTGCAGGATGATATCTCGCAGTATCGTTGCTGACCTGGAAGCCATACCTCAATGTCGTAGGTCTTGGCTGCGGAAAACCCCGTGTCTCCTGTGCACAGCACTATTACCCTGTAGGGAATTCCGAGAAGCTGCAGCACCTCTTCGGCGTCAGCAAGCAGTGCTTCAAGTTCGTCGTAAGAGGTTTCAGGTTTTACGAATTTTACAAGTTCCACCTTGTTGAACTGATGCTGACGCACAATGCCCCTGACATCCCGGCCGTGAGAGCCTGCTTCTGACCTGAAACAGGGGGTAAAGGCAACGTGATGAATGGGCAGGGCATCATCAGGGAGTATCTCGTCCCTGTAAAGATTTGTTACAGGCACCTCAGCCGTGGGTATCAGGTAAAATTCACGCCCCTCAAGCTTGAAAAGGTCTTCTGCAAATTTGGGAAGCTGTCCGGTTCCATAAAGAGATGCATCATTTACAATAAATGGAGGCAAAACCTCTTTATAGCCGTGTTTCTCAGTATGAAGGTCCAGCATGAAATTAATGAGGGCCCGTTCGAGCCTTGCGCCTGCTCCGTTATAAACGCAGAATCTTGCGCCGGTAATCTTGGCAGCTCTCTGGAAATCAAGAATGCCAAGATTTTCCCCTACATCCCAGTGAGGCAGAGGATCAAACGACATCTCAGGTATTGTACCCCACTGCTTTACCTCCACATTTTCATTTTCATCTCTGCCCACTGGTACTGATTCATGCGGCACATTGGGAATAGCAAGGAGAAATTCACGGAACCGTGCCTCAATATCCGTTAATTTCCTGTCAATTGTCTTTATGCGAGCGCCTACCTCTTTCATCTCAGCTATGTATTCAGACGCATCCTCCCCGTTCTTTTTCATCTGGCCGATCTTTGCAGAAACGGTATTGCGCCTGTTCCTGAGTTCTTCAATTTCCCTTAGAAGCTCGCGGCGCTTCTGATCAATCTCAAAAAGAGGCGCAATATCAAGTTCACTGTGGCGATTTTTAAGCGCCTGCTCCACTTTGTCTCTGTTCTCCCTGATGAATTTTATATCAAGCATGAATTTTCCCTCTATGGCTGATTTATTAAATTGTTTTTTGAGCGATTTTTCTGTTGCTATCTATAGCCAATCCCCAATCAATGTTCAATCAATGTCATTCACTCATATATACTCTTGCTTGGGTGCCAACCCTCACACTGTTACCGGAATAGCTCTTTCTGTTCTGTCATTTCGGAGGAACGATGTTCCCCAGGAAGCAGGAGCTTCCACCCATACCGTTCCCAAACTGGAGTTTGGGAACGAGCTGAAAAGCTGAAAGCTCAAGGCTCAAAGTAAAAGAAGCAGTTATCTTGCTGGTTCCCAAACTCCAGTTTGGGAACTATGAACCGGAAGCTCCAGCTTCCAGACAAGGGCAGGTAATGCCGAACAGCCGGTATTAAAAGGAATGAAGCAGGAGCTTCTGTCAATTGGGTACCCAAACAGGAGTTTGGGCACCAGCACGAACGTGTCACGCCTCCGTCATTCCGGCAGGTTGTTATCCGGAATACATAAAGTAAAATGCGGTAACTTGTCACCATTTATTGAGAAGTTACGTATATCAGAACCCCACAGGAATTTTTTCCGGCCTCATAGACGCAAGCATATCCGCAACGCTCTTCCATTGTGTGCGTGTCAGAAGATGTGTCCAGCCACCAATGTGAACAGTCCTGCTGCACACCCCTGCGACACTTTTAATGCGCCGGGCAAGCACCTGCTCCCTGTGCTGCCAGCAGGGTGCTTCAAGATAGGACAGAGGATGTGCTGTGCAATATGGCATGTGATTTTTCACGAGGTTCAGCCTGGCATAGCTGCGTCTTGCTGCAAAATATTGTTCAAGATCAAACGGGGGTTCACTTGAAAGCATGTTCAGATTTTCAACGCCAAGGAGTTCTGTGTGCCAGGCAGGAAGCTCCATCCGAGCAAAACTGCCGGAATCCACAGGGATGCACCTTATCTGTGCCTTCCGGGCATAGGTACTTGCCACAGCCCACTCCCACGGGATACGAAGCTGCCTTGCAAGCAGCCTTATTCCTGCATGACCACGCCTGTGCACAGGCAGCATCCGCAGGTTGCGTTTCAGTACGGTAAACCATACAGGCATGGCCCTCATCCTGAAGGAGATGGAAA
>WFRQ01000592.1 GCA_015486425.1 Deltaproteobacteria bacterium
ATTTCTGAGGGGAATAACTGGTTCATATCTCTATTGGTCTGGAATTTGATTGAGCATACCCTTTGACTGTACATCAAGGAAAATGATGTTACTCTTCCCGGCTGGGACGGGAAGCAGACCACACGTTCAACGGTATTTATGATGAGCATAAAATTTATGGGCCTTAAGGTGGTCAGGGCGGCAGGTATGTATCGACTGGCTGCACCACTTACTGATGACCAGAAATGGTGCAACATGTTGATTTGATAGGATAATTAATGATATAGCAACATTACCAAATAAGCTTGTCATTTCAGGAGGATAGAACAACTCACAACATAACGGTCAACTGCACCCTATTGTTGGACGAAGCCGCTATCGCGGCAGGCATTCCGGCCCCTTTCCTGTTTTTTGCATAATACACTGATTCCCTCTCTTTTTTGTAATGAAAAGTATATGATAAGGTAATTTGACACGCCTTTCATACTCAACATTACAAAAAGGAGGATTTTATGAACATCAACCTGCCAGATGATCCGCAATTCAACAAGTATTACCAGAAACACCTGAAGTGTCTGAAGCTCCTAGGCCTCAGGCCCAAAACCATTGATGCTTACGCGAGAGGCATCAGACGTATTGGCAACTATTTTGAATGCCGCATTGACAACCTTTCATCTGATCAGCTACTTGACTATTTCAATGATCTTCTGGATGCTCATTCCTGGAGTACTGTCAAGCTCGATTTGTACGGGCTGAAATTCTTTTATACCCATGTACTGCACAAAACCTGGGATGATATCCCATTGATAAAACCACCCAGAACAACAAGGATTCCGGATATCCTCTCAGTATCTCAAGTTCACCAGCTCCTTGCTGCAACGAACAGGCTGAGCTACAAGATATTTTTCTTTACCATCTACAGCATGGGGCTGCGTCTTGGTGAAGGCATCAGGCTGACAGTTGGCGATATAGATTCCGACAATATGCGGGTCCATATCCGCAATGCCAAGGGTAACAAGGACAGGCTGGTACCCCTGCCTGAAAACACCTTGCGTGTACTGAGAAATTTCTGGAAAGTACATAAACATCCACACTTTATCTTTCCAAACAGGAAAAGAGGGCTGAAAAACGCTCATTTGGTTGACCGTCCCCTTGAAATGGGCGGCATACAGACCGCCATGAGAGCAGTTGTGAAACAGATGGGCATTAAAAAAAAATTTCTTGCCATTCCCTGCGTCACAGCTTTGCAACTCATCTGCTGGAAGCTGGTGTTGATCTTATTGAACTGCAACAAATACTTGGCCATGTCAGCATACTTACCACATCAAAATACACACATCTTACCTCTGGGACCAAAAACAATGCCTGCCAGGCCATCAATAGCCTGATTAACAGCTTTGACATACGCTGGGGAGGTGAGAAATGATTCTGATATCCTCAATTATCCAGCAATTCAAGCATAGTTTCCTCAACCGATATCAGAAACATATCAAGCCTGACCATCTAAAAGCACTTGGTGCCATGGAAAAATGCAGGCAGGAACATGGCCCTCAAATGCGGGTCCGATGCACTGACCACGAATGCGGTAAAGAAATGTATATTCCACATTCATGCGGACACCGAAGCTGCCCCCACTGTCAGAATCATGAAAGTCAGCAGTGGATAGACAATCAACTCAACAAACTTCTTCCTGCCAGGTACTTCCTGATCACATTTACAATACCCAGACAACTCAGAAAACTTGCATTGAAAAATCAGAAAATAATCTATTCCCTGATGTTTGCCTGTGTTCAGGATGTCCTTAAAACATTCACTATCAATGACAAAAAACTCATGGGTGCAGCTGGCTTTACAGCAATTCTCCATACCCATTCAAGGCCAATTAATTACCATCCCCACATTCACGTTGTCATGCCTGCTGCCAGCATAGATGAAGAAACAGGGATATGGCGCGTTAAAGACGGTCACTATATTTTCAACCACAAGGCACTGGCAAAAGTATTCAGAGCAAAATTACTCCATGCCATCGTGGAAAGAAATCTGCAAGTGCCCAAAAAATGTCCCGAAAAATGGGTTGTAGACTGCAAAGACGTTGGCAAAGGAGACAAGGCGCTGGTTTACCTTGGCAGATATCTTTACAGAGGCGTAATACAGGAAAAGGATATCCTGAAATGTGAAAATGGCATGATCACTTTCAGGTATATCAATTCTGAAACCGAACAATATCAGACCAAGACAGTTACAGGTGAATATTTCCTCTACCTGCTTATGCTCCACGTCTTACCCAAAAGATTCCGAAGAACCAGGGATTATGGTTTCCTGCATCCATGCAGCAAAAAGCTCATCAAATTTCTGCAACTGATTCTTAAAGTCAGCCCATTCAAAATTTTGCAGCAAAAAAGGCAGCGCCCCCACATCACCTGCCCTGTATGCGGTGCCAAAATGCGAATCATAAAGACCAGGATACTACAACCGGATTATGGAGATGGAGCAATCTGCTACACATCAACTTAACGAAGAAAGGAGGAGGTCACATCACATAAACTGAAATACACATAGTCCCTGTATACCAAAAAGCCGGATCCCCGGAAACGGGTACTTACGCGCTAAATCAGGGGATATCTCCGCAACATACTGACATAACCAGCAAATAACATGCAATGACTTGATATTTCAAAGAACAAAACAGGCTTCATCCCACCCACTCCGCCTGATTCCAGCAAATCCTGAAAAAGCTATTTTCTATATAATAGACCAGCCAGTGCCAATGCCGGGCTTGTCCAACAGCAGTGAAACGGCGAACGGTTCAGATTGAGGTTCGTACCTCACACAATCTAACCTTATTCGTTGTGTGATAATATTGTCGTATCCGTTGATTGCTGCTATATGAGCATTTCTATGTCTACCTCTAAGAAATTCGCAATCG
>WFRQ01000593.1 GCA_015486425.1 Deltaproteobacteria bacterium
CAGCTAAAAATGGCAAATACTACTACAATCAAAAAAATCACAAAGAGAATGATAGATTTCAAAAAGGTTATAGTTATTAATCCAGTAACATTTATAATGGACACATATGCATATAAAGAATGATGACAGACAGTGAAATTAAAGTTAAAGGTGTAGAGATACTCATAAAGGAATTAGGAGAAGTAGAAGCAGAACGTTTTATAACTTTACTAATACGCGAGCCATTTGATTATACAGAATGGCAGCGGAATTTATGGGTAGATATTCCAGTAGATGTATTAAGCAAACGTGCTATGCAATTTATAAAAGAAAAAGGCTAATAGGGTGTACGGGACGCCAAACCGCTGCGGGCTTCGCCCTTGCGGTTGGCGCCAGTGATCTCAGTCGTTGAAACCGTGAAAAACAGAGTTCCTGAATTTGTAATTGCAGGGCATCCCAATGAGGGGAAGTCGTCTGTACTCTCAACGCTGGCTGAAGATGACAGCGTGCGCATAAGCCCTGTACCCGGTGAGACCAGGGAGTGCAGGTCATTCCCTGTGATCATTGACGGCGATGAAATCATCCGCTTCATCGACACGCCGGGCTTTCAGAACCCGCGGCGGACCCTGCAGTGGATGAAGTCATATGCCGGGCCTGACACCACTATAATTCCCGAATTTATAAAGGCGCACAGGGATGACCCGGCATTCAGAGACGACTGTGCGCTTCTGTCCCCCATGGCAAATGCGGCAGGTATCATATTTGTGGTTGACGGCTCACGCCCTATTCGGGCAAATGACCGGGCAGAAATGGAAATCCTCCGTCTTACCGGTAAACCCCGCATGGCGGTTATAAATTCCAAGCAGGATGAAAACGCCTGGATAGAAAGCTGGCAGCACGAGTTCAGAAAACATTTTAACTCAATACGGGTATTCAATTCCTGCAAAGCCACCTATTCCAGGCGCATTGAACTTCTTGAAAGCCTGAAAAGCATAGACCAGGACCTTGCAGGCACCCTTGATACAGTTATACGTGCAATCAGAAAGGACTGGACCGCAAGAAGAGAACACAGCGCTGAAATCATAACCAGGCTTATCCGGGATATTATCACTTTTCAGAAAGAGGCTGAAATCCCAGCGGGCCGCGGCAAAACAGCGGAAAAGGCCCTTAGACAGAAATTACTGGAAGAGTATCAGGCATTTGCCAGAAATGCCGAGCAACGTGCCTTCAAGCGCATCAGAAACCTTTACCGACACAATGTATTCAACTGTACCCTTCCTGAACATTCCATCCTGCAGCAGGACATTTTCAGTAAAAAAACATGGGAGTTCCTCGGACTTTCCAGAAAACAACTGATCGTTGCAGGGGCCATTGGCGGTGCTGCTGCCGGAGCAGCCGTTGATCTGGGACACGGCGGCCTCTCCATGGGCCTGTTTTCAGCAGCAGGCGGCATAATCGGCGCAACAGGCACGGCTCTCAAGGCCAGGGATATCCTATCAGGAAGTCGCATTCTCGGCATAAAGCTTGACAGGCACAGACTCCGCATTGGTCCGGCCTCAAACATTCAACTGCTCTATATCCTGATAGACCGGGCCCTTATCTACTACCGTCACATAATAACCTGGGCCCATGGCCGCAGGGACTATGAAAACGCGCCATCGCCCATGTCAAATACGGCAGAGCCGGGGTTTACCACAGGCTGGGACAGATCGCGGCAGAGTATATGTGAAAAATTTTTTGATTCCATCAGAAAGCACAGTGGAGAGGATAAAGACCACGCGGCAGAAGCGGAAAGGGCATTTACCCGAATGATATCAGAGTGCCTTGATAAAATATCCAGGGAGGAAGATGGAGAAAATCAAAACTTATAGAATTTTTTTCAGCATATCTCCCAGTTCCTGAATGGTCAGAGGCTTTCGCAATATACCGCTGATTCCTTCAGCCTCTGCATCCAGTCTGTCCACGCAAGCTGTTTTGCCCTGTCAGTCAACATGGCAACTGTTCTTGTGATCCTCCTTAAAATTATTGCTGCTGCATAAACAGCTGCCAGCAGGGCTATGAGCATGCCTGCCAGATCAAGCAGCAGTAACTTCTCAATAAGTCCGTGCAAATTCGCGTCAGAAGCCCTTTGGGAAACTATTTCAGAGGAGACTTAAAAAATACTGCACCTGTTTATTTTCTATCACCTCTGCAGGATAAACGTCAACACCATTTCCCTGTGCGATGACATTTCCATTTTTATGCTTATCTTGTAGTAACGGTTCAGCGTTTTTCCCATTATATGGGAATGGTATGTTTTTTCGCTGAACAAATACATCCTGCAATTATTAAGCTGGCATTAAAAAGTTCCATGCTTGTTGCAGCATCATGTATGGGGAGGTCAGCCACATGAAAAAGGCAGAATTCTGGAACAGAACAAAAGATGAGAAAATCAGGTGCGGCTTGTGCAACCATCACTGCGTCATTCCACCAGGAAAACGTGGGATTTGCGGCGTAAGAGAAAACAGGGACGGGGAACTTCTAAGCCTGGTTTATGGAAGGCTTGTTTCCCGCAATTCAGACCCTGTTGAAAAGAAGCCCATGTTTCATTTCCTTCCCGGGTCCATATCCTTTTCAATCGCAACTGTAGGTTGCAATTTCAGGTGCAGACACTGTCAGAACTGGCAGATATCACAGTATCCCCACCTGTACAATGGAGAAATCGTGGGCGAGCAGGTATCTCCTGAGGCAGTAGTGAACGA
>WFRQ01000594.1 GCA_015486425.1 Deltaproteobacteria bacterium
CAGGCTTTTTCCAAAACGGCGTGGGCGGGAAAGGAAGACATACTTGTGCATCTGGATGAGGCGCAGAGCAAATCTTGTTTTATCAACATAAACGTAGTCATTTTCCCGTATTTCCTTAAAAGTGGATATGCCTATTGGAAGTCTCATGATGCCTTTTCTCCAGTTTTTTACAAATGTTTCCACGCAGGCCAGGGCGGACAAACACCAATAATGGACTCTTCGGGATTGCCGTCTTCACCGCAACTTCTTTGTCATAGGAATCCCCCCCACCATAATGGGAATTCCCCTTTCGCGGATATGCAGCAAATCCGAACAATCGCTCAGATTAGGACTCCATTTTATAATATTACGATATTCCAGGATTTATAACAATGATGAGGCCGGGGTCATGCTACCTTTTTGCTATCCCTACTGCAGTGATGTGATATGCAGCATGATCACCCCCAACCATGGACAGTACAAGCAAGAGCAGGAACAATGTATCTTCACAGTAACCGCCATTCCCTGGATGGGCACAACGAACAATGAAAATACGCTCTTGCAGTTTATTAAATTGTGTGCTCAAGGGAATGGGGAAGCAGGAGCTTCCAGTTTATAGAAGCGGGTGGACAGTCTGGGACCTGGGTTTATGAAAACTCCGGGGGCAGGGAGATGCAGGGCAGGGTGCGGGGCTCACACCCTGCTTCGGGAAAGTAAGTGGTTTTGTTCAGTGCCATTGCCATGTTCTAACACATGGATACGGAACAGCTTCGAGCAGCTACAGAATAAACCTGCTGAGATCCTGATCTTTCATTATCTCTTCGAGGTTCTTCCTCACATACTCTGCGGTTACGTGTATTTCCTGCGGGGCCACGTCAGGGGCTTCAAATGATATCTCTTCCAGCAGTTTTTCCATCACTGTGTGAAGGCGCCTTGCCCCGATATTTTCAGTTTTCTGGTTCACCTCATAGGCAATACCTGCTATCTCATTGATGGCATCCTCTTCAAACAGGAGAGTTATGTTTTCCGTGTCCATCAGGGCCTCATACTGGGTTACCAGGGCGTTTTGCGGCTCAACAAGTATTCGTGCAAAATCAGCCTGGGTGAGAGAGTCAAGCTCAACTCTTATGGGGAAACGTCCCTGCAGTTCCGGAAGCAGGTCCGAGGGCTTTGCCACATGAAATGCCCCGCTTGCAATAAAGAGTATGTGATCAGTCCGGACTATGCCATACTTGGTGTGTACTGACGTGCCTTCCACTATTGGAAGGAGATCACGCTGTACCCCCTCTCTTGAAACATCAGGGCCTGAGCCGCTTCCCTTTGCAGCCACCTTGTCTATCTCATCAAGGAATATTATTCCTGACTGCTCCACCCTGGCAACGGCCTTTTTGGTGACCTTGTCCATGTCAATGAGCCTGCCTGCTGCCTCCTGTTCAAGGATTTTTCTTGCCTCTTTAACTGTTACACGGCGCCTCTTTTTCTTTTTTGGAAAGATATTTGAAAACATGTCCTGCAGGTTGTTCTGCATCTCTTCCATGCCTGCAGCCGCAAAGACCTCCACCATTGGCCCTGCAGGGCTCTGGGCGACTTCAAGCTCCACAAAGCGCTTTTCGAGTTTTCCGTCACGAAGCATCTGACGGAATTTTTCCCTGGTGTCGGATTTGGTGTCAGCATCTTCAAGGGTGGCAGGCGCGCCTGTCCGCGGTACAAGCAGGTCAAGCAGGCGTTCCTCAGCCTGTTCCTTTGCCTTGGCCTCCACCTTCTCGCTCTCTTCGGATTTTACCATGTCAACCGCAAGGTGAGTCAGGTCACGAATCATTGATTCCACGTCCCTGCCCACGTATCCAACCTCTGTAAACTTGCTGGCCTCAATTTTCAGAAAAGGAGAGCGTGCCAGCCGTGCCAGGCGGCGCGCTATTTCTGTCTTGCCCACACCTGTAGGGCCTATCATAATGATATTCTTGGGCGCTATTTCATCCCGCAGGGCCTCTGGTACCTGCTGTCTGCGCCAGCGGTTTCGAAGTGCGATGGCAACCGAGCGTTTTGCCCGGTCCTGTCCTATTATATATTTGTTAAGTTCTTCTGTTATTTCTTTTGGGGTAAGGGGCTGCATTTCTGTAGTTTCCACTGTCTTTTCCTGTCAAATATGAGAATGCACTGTGTTTTTATGTGCACTGGTTCTGAAAAATCTCCAATTTTGAAACGCTCAACTCAGGTTAAAGTTCTTCAACCATTATTGTATCGTTTGTATAGATGCAGATGGATGCCGCTATTTTGAGGGATTCCTCCGCAATGGCTCTGGCGTCCAGGCTGCTGTGCTCCACAAGCGCCATGGCTGATGACTGTGCAAACGGGCCGCCTGAGCCTATGGCAAGAATGCCCTTTTCAGGTTCTATCACATCGCCTGAGCCGGATATGAGAAGGCTGTGGTCCTTGTCGCAAGCCACAAGCATTGCCTCAAGTCTTCGCAGAAACTTGTCTGTGCGCCACTCCTTGGCAAGTTCCACTGCAGCGCGTACCAGATTGCCGTTTGATGCTTCAAGATGTGTTTCAAGCTTTTCAAACAGGGTGAATGCGTCTGCTGTAGCCCCGGCAAAGCCTGTTATCACCCTGTCATTATACAGGCGGCGCAGTTTTCTGGCATTATGCTTCATTACAGTATTGCCAAGGGTCACCTGTCCGTCTGCTGCAAGCACTACGCTTCCATTGTGTCTTATGGCAATTACAGTGGTGCTTCTAACCTTTTTATGTTCTTCATGCGTTGTCATAAATGTGTCCTGTGACTGATTATTTTTTTCTGGCCCTTGGGTGCGCGTTTGAATAGACATCCAGCAGTCTGTTCAGGTCAAGGTGCGTATATTTCTGTGTGGTTGCAAGGCTGACATGGCCAAGCAGTTCCTGGATGGATCGGAGGTCAGCTCCTGATTCCAGCAGATGGGTTGCCATGGAATGCCTGAATGCGTGCGGCGTTACAGGTGAAGTGATACCTGTTTCAAGCCGTCTCTTTTCCACCAGTCTCTGTACAGCCCTTGTGGTAAGCCTGGTGCCAAGCCTGTTTATGAACAGTGCCTTCTCTTCAGGCCTTCGTCTCTTATTAAGCATTGAATCCCTGAGGGGCAAGTAATTTTTTATTGCCTCTGCAGCATGAGAGCCGAACGGAACCACTCTTTCCTTTCTGCCCTTGCCCCTGACCCTTATCATTTCCGGAGAAAAAGATATGGATAAAAGGTCAAGGCCTGAAAGTTCACTGACCCTGATGCCTGCGCTGTAGAGCAGTTCGAGAATTGCCCTGTCCCGCATGGAAAAAAAATCTCCTGTTGTTTCTCTGTCAACCATTGTTACAGCTTGGTCGATAGACAGATAAGGAGGAAGATCACGCCCTGCTCGCGGTGATCTCACTGCCTCGGCAGGGTTGGCAGAGAGTATTTCCTGCCTCTGCAGGAAACGGAAAAAGGCATTCAGTGAAGCAAGTTTTCTCCTCAGAGTTGTCTGGGCCTGTCCCTTTTTGCGCAGGGATGCAAGCCACAGACGTACGTCAGAGAGTTTAATATCCTGCAGATTTTTTTTTGTTGACTGGTTGAGAAATGCCCTTATATCTCTGAGGTAAGCATCAGCAGTATGAGGTGAGGCATTGCGTTCGGAACTCAGATAGTCTTCGAATGCATCGATTTCATTGTTAAAATTGGTTTTTTCCATATTTCACGATTTAATGCTGCCCTTGACAGTAAACGTATCAGGCGCTGCATGGGCATTATATATGTATTTGACTAAGAGGCAAACAGTCCATATTATTGCAGGTCATTTCTCCCGGCTTTGAAAAATTATGATACCATGCGCCGGAGGGAAATCCGGAGGTAATTCATGGAACTTTCCCGGTTGCAACGAGAAGAGACAGCGGCATGGATTGCCCTGTCACTGGCATCCGGCGTGGGGCAGACAACTCTCAGGAGGTTGATAACAGCCCTTGGCACAGTTACTGATGTATGGAACGCTGATCCTGTCACTCTTCAGAATATACGTGGTATCACTGACAGGGCAAGGAAATCTGTATTAAAAGGGCCGGATATGCCTCGTGCCCGCAGGATGCTTGAAATCATCGAGGGGCTTGGAGGCTGGGTAATGACCTTTATGGATGATGATTACCCGGAGGGCCTTTCTGCCATATCGGACAGGCCTGCCCTGCTGTATGGTCAGGGAAACAGGCAGGCCCTTTCCGCTCCCTGTGTGGCTGTGGTGGGGTCCCGTGCCGCCTCGTCCTATGGGATAAGGGCTGCGGCGCAGATTGCTTCCGGGCTTGCATCTGAAGGTATATGTGTGGTATCAGGTCTGGCCCTGGGAATTGATTCGGCTGCCCACAGTGCAACTGTCCGGGCAGGCGGTGTCACAGTGGCAGTAACCGGCTGTGGCCCTGATGTTATTTATCCAAGACAGAATGTCAGGCTTGCCAGGGAAATACTGGAGAAAGGTGCCATAATCACGGAATATCCACCTGGAACCCAGCCTGAGGCAAGATTTTTTCCTGCCCGAAACCGGATAATCAGTGGCCTGGCCATGGGAGTGGTGGTTGTTGAGGCAAGCCGCAGGAGTGGCTCCCTTATTACTGCTTCACTTGCCCTTGAACAGGGGCGGGAAGTGGTTGCAGTACCCGGAAGTATCTATTCCATGAAGAGTGCCGGTACCCACTGGCTCATAAAACAGGGCGCAGCGCCGGTAACAGGCGTGGACGACGTCCTTGAGGCCATGGGCACAGGTTTTGATATTTCGCAGCAGCGCAGGCAGGAAAGTAATGAAAGTGAAGCTGTGCCTGCAGGGCTTGGAGAACTTGAACAGCGTCTGTGGATGACCCTTGAGGACTATCCGCGTCATATTGACGATCTTGCTGCATCGGCCGGGCTTTCGGCTTCGGAGGTTGCGAGCATGTTGCTTCAGATGGAACTTAGCGGTCTTGTGCAGACCATGCCTGGGCAGATGTATCAGAGGATAACGTCCAGGGGCTGATTTGTCAGGGTCGGTTCATGTGCTGATGCAGTGGAATATTTTTCGCCCTCCTGTCGTTCCTCGATAACTGGTTGAAATTGAGCGAAATATTCTCTGCCTTTATGCAGTTTCTAATTCGGATTGATAATAATGTTGAGTATGCAATATGAAAAAAGGTTTAGTAATAGTTGAGTCCCCCACAAAGGTCCGTACCCTCAAGAAGTATCTCGGCAAGGACTATGATGTAAAGGCCTCTGTAGGGCATATAAAGGATCTTCCAAGAAAGCGCCTTGGTGTTGACAAGGATCATGACTTCAAGCCTGAGTACGAGGTTATCAGGGGCAAGGGAAAGGTAATCAAGGACCTTAAATCTGCTGCCAACAGGGTGGAGGATGTCTTTCTTGCTCCTGACCCTGATCGCGAGGGAGAGGCCATTGCCTGGCACATTGCCCAGGAACTCAGGCCTCCCCGCAACAGGAAGAGGCGTTTTCACAGGGTGCTGTTCCATGAACTTACGGCCCCTGCCATCAGGGAGGCCATCAGCAAGCCTGGAGAGCTTGATCATAACCGTTTTGAGTCCCAGCAGGCAAGGCGCATCCTTGACCGTCTGGTAGGTTATGAGATATCTCCTCTCCTCTGGGAAAAGGTCAGGCGGGGGCTTTCTGCCGGGCGTGTGCAGTCCGTTGCCGTAAGGCTTATATGTGACAGGGAAAGGGAGATACAGGTTTTTGTTCCCGAAGAGTACTGGTCCATAACCGCTGACCTTGAAGGTCATGTTCCACCCCCGTTCCAGGCTGCTGTTGCGGCATTCAAGGGAAAAAAACTGAAAATCTCCGACGGAGATCAGGCCAGCGGCATCGTAAAGGCCCTTGAGCATTCGGAATTCAGGGTAAAAGATGTAAAGAAGCGCCAGAAGAAGCGTAATCCCTATCCGCCGTTTATTACCAGTACCATGCAGCAGGACGCAGCCCGCAGGCTTGGTTTTTCGGCCAAGAAGACCATGATGCTTGCTCAGCGGCTGTACGAGGGAGTGGAGCTTGGAAGTGAGGGGCCTGTAGGTCTTATTACCTACATGAGGACTGATTCCACCAGAATTGCCAAAGAGGCTGCAATGGAGGCCCGTTCTTTTATAGAGCAGAAATTCGGCAGGGATTATCTGCCGCCCCGGATACCTGTTTATAAAAAGGGCAAATCAGCTCAGGATGCTCATGAGGCCATTCGTCCCACATCTGTCATGCGTCATCCGGATGATATGGAGGCTTTTCTGGAACGGGATGCTGCACGGCTCTACAGATTGATCTGGACCAGGTTTGTTGCCTCCCAGATGGCCCCTGCCATTCTGGATCAGACTACTATTATAGTTGAAGCCGGGGATTATCAGCTCAGGGCCACTGGCACTATAGTGCGTTTTAAGGGGTTTACCGAGATATATGAGGATGTGAGGCCCAGGAAAACTGATAAGAACAGCGCTGAAACAGAGGCCGGGGTACTTCCGGACCTGAAATCTGGAGACAGCCTGAAACTTCTCAAGCTTGCGCCAAAGCAGCATTTCACACAGCCGCCGCCGAGGTTTTCCGAGGCAAGCCTCATAAAGGCCCTTGAAGAAAAGGGAATCGGACGGCCCAGTACGTATGCCACAATTCTTTCCACCATACAGGACAAGGAGTATGTCAAGCTTGAGAAGAAGCGTTTTTTCCCTACAGAGCTGGGCTTTCTTGTAACTGATCTCCTCATTGCCCATTTCCCGGAAATTTTGGATGCACATTTTACAGCAGCGCTTGAAAAGGAGCTTGACGGCATAGAGGAGGGGTCTGTTTCCTGGACCGAAGTCCTGAGAAGGTTTTATGACCTTTTTTCCGAACGTCTTGCAACTGCAAGAAAGGAGATGAAATCCGTCAAGACCGCTGGCGTACCGTCCGGGCTGAAATGTGAGAAGTGCGGAAAGGAGATGGTGATCAAGTATGGGCGGGCCGGTGAGTTTCTGGCCTGTTCTGGTTACCCTGAGTGCCGCAACACCAAGGATTTTACCAGGGATGAGTCAGGGACCATAAAGGTAGTGGAGAAGCAGAATGTGGAGACAGGCTATTCCTGTGAGAAGTGTGGAAGCCCCATGGTACTCAAGAAGGGAAGGTATGGTGAGTTCCTTGCCTGCTCCAGCTATCCGGATTGCAGGAACACCATGCCCATTCCCACAGGGGTCAAGTGCCCTGTGGAGGGGTGTGACGGAGACATAATCCAGAAGAGCAGCAGAAGGGGCAAGACCTTTTATGGCTGCAACAGGTATCCAGAGTGCAAGTATGCCTCCTGGGACAGGCCGGTTCAGGAGAAGTGTCCGGCCTGCGGTTCTCCGATTCTCTTGATTTCCAAAGTGGATGGAGATGCAAGGCATCTGAAATGTCCCAATAAAACATGTGGTTACAGGGCCACTGTAAAAGAAGAGAATAATTAGGCGTTTTTTTGCTTGCATAGTCATGGGAAGCAGGATATATAGGCTGGGCTTGACGAGCAGCGGGGCGTTCACTGCGGATGCAGGATTTGTCATTGACACTGTTTTAACTGCGGTGAAAGGCACCTCTGAATAAAGCTTAAAAAGTGCTTGCATCCGTGCAGGAAGCGGTTTATAAGGCACAGGCTCGACTCACAGGATGGCGTTTACGGCGGCACGTGGAACCAGGTAATGCAGAGTAGATATTACCTGAAAAAGCTGCAGTAAAAGGCACTCCTGAATAAAGTTGAAAAAGTGCTTGCATCCATGCACCAAGCGGTTTATAAAGCACGGGCTGCCGGCAGGGCGGTTAAATGAATTGTCCCTGCAATATTGGCTGGCTTATGAAAATTAAAAATTTTTCTTGCATGTTCAAGGAATGCGGGATATACATTTCCCGCCGCTGACTGAGGGGCGAAACATCAATCATTCCTTCAGTTGCATGAGCAGCAGAAAATATAAAAAAAGTTCTTGACGAATCAGGTAAGAGTAATTAGCTTATCTGACGCTCACAGAGGGACCTACTCTGTGAACAATAAAGAGCCGATCTTTGAAAACTGAATAGTGTCAGACAGGTAACAAAAACACAGCTAAATTCACCGTGTTTTTTAACACGGTTCCCAGATTAAACTTGAGGGTTTGATCCTGGCTCAGAATGAACGCTGGCGGCGTGCCTAACACATGCAAGTCGAACGAGAAATCCGATCTTCGGATTGGAGAGTAAAGTGGCGCACGGGTGAGTAACGCGTAGGTAATCTACCCCTGAGTCCGGGACAACATCGCGAAAGCGGTGCTAATACCGGATAACATCTCCCGGGGGGACTCGGGAGATCAAAGGTGGCCTCTCCTTGGAAGCTATCGCTTGGGGATGAGCCTGCGTACCATTAGCTTGATGGTAGGGTAACGGCCTACCATGGCTACGATGGTTAGCGGGTCTGAGAGGATGATCCGCCACACTGGAACTGGTACACGGTCCAGACTCCTACGGGAGGCAGCAGTGAGGAATATTGCGCAATGGGGGAAACCCTGACGCAGCGACGCCGCGTGGGCGAAGAAGGCCTTTGGGTCGTAAAGCCCTGTCTTGAGGGAAGAAATCAGTAAGGGAATAATACCTCTTGCTGTTGACGGTACCTCAGGAGGAAGCACCGGCTAACTCCGTGCCAGCAGCCGCGGTAATACGGAGGGTGCGAGCGTTGTTCGGATTTACTGGGCGTAAAGCGAGTGTAGGCGGCTTGGTAAGTCAGATGTGAAAGTCCACGGCTCAACCGTGGAAGTGCATCTGAAACTGTCAGGCTTGAGTACTGGAGAGGGAAGTGGAATTCCTGGTGTAGGGGTGAAATCCGTAGATATCAGGAGGAACACCGGTGGCGAAGGCGACTTCCTGGACAGATACTGACGCTGAGACTCGAAAGCGTGGGGAGCAAACAGGATTAGATACCCTGGTA
>WFRQ01000595.1 GCA_015486425.1 Deltaproteobacteria bacterium
CTCCTTGGCACTATTTTGGGCATGATGACAACCTTTGATGTGCTGGCATTACACGGCACGGGCAATGCCAGGGCAGTGGCCGCAGGCATATCTGAAGCGCTTGTCACCACACAGACCGGCCTTATTGTGGCCATCCCAGGTCTTTACATGAAGAGTGTCCTTGAGAGGAAGGCAGATATTTTGCAAAAACGTATCACTGCAACCGGATTCTATCTGAAACGTAATCTGATGAATTCATGCTGAATATTACATCATCAAGACGAAACAGACGCACTGTCAGAGGGATTGACATGGCCCCCATGATAGATATGGTCTTTATCCTTCTGATCTTTTTCCTGGTAACCACCTCCTTTGTAAAGGAGACCGGCATTGAGGTAAACCGGCCCAGGGCTGTCACTGCCGCAGCAGACAACAGATCATCTATACTTATTGCCATAGATCGGGAGAACCGGATATTCATGGATCACAGGGAAATTGACCTCAGGGCAGTAAGAGCAAATGTTGAACGGGCGCTTGTGGAAAATCCGTCCGGAAACGTAATCGTGGTGGCAGATACCAGAAGTTCCACAGGAGTTGCAGTGAAGGTAATGGATGGGTGCCGGATGGCAGGGGCAGAGAATGTATCCCTGGCTGCCTCGGTTTCACAGGGATCAGGGGAGTGATGCCAGATACTTGTAAGGACAGTTACCCTGTGGCTGTGGAAAGTTGTTATGCATGCGGATTATCTTGATACCCTGAGAAAAAGGAACCTGCTTACCTGGGGCGCTGCCCTTGTTGCAGCGTTTTTAATGAATAGTGCCATCTTTATAATCATGCCCATGCTTCAGACCTGTGATGAATCAGATAAAATGCCTTTGAAGGTTGTGCCTGATGTTCAGACTTCGCCTGCCATACCACTTAAAAAAGAGCGCATGAAGCAGAAACAAGCACGTGCCAGCTCTGAAAAGGTTATTGATATTCCGCAATTTCCTGCACCAGAACTGCCTGCCCTGCGGCCTGCTCCTGTACAACTTCCTTCAATGCCGGATGTTTCCCTGATGCCTGCAATAAAAGGACCCTCATCCCTTCCTGTTGACTTTGGTTTTGAGGGGTCCATTAAACCTCAGGGGATATTTTCAGCAGGGGATCTGGATGCTCCTGTGGCAGTAGAGGCACGTGTTCCACCTGTATATCCCCTGAGAGCCAGGCAGAGACGTATTGAAGGCTGGGTCAGGGTCAGGCTGCTTGTGGATGCTGCAGGCAGGGTTGAAAAGGCAGAGATAGCAGAGGCAGAGCCTCCCGGCTATTTTGAAAAGAGCGTTCTTGAGTGTGTGAGGAAGTGGAAGCTTTCCCCGCCGACTGTTGGAGGTGAGCCGGTGAAGGCCTGGATGGTTACGCGCATAAGGTTCAAACTGGAGTAGGTATGCTGTTTTTCTGTTTTTCATTTTCCTGCAGGCAACCGGCAAGAAAGAATAGAGGCGTTATCCCTGCTGTGCCTTTTCTCCTTTTACTGTTCCTGCTTTCCGGTAGTGCTATGGGCGCAGAGACCCTTCCGCCTCCTGTTAACAGGCTACTTTATCAGGTTTCAATGCTTTATAAGCAAGGAGAGTACGCCAAGGCCTCGGAGCTTGTGAGAAATTTTCGCAAACAAGCGGGAAAATATGCTGATCATACAGATGTGCTCCTGGCACAGGCTAACTGCTGCCTTGCAATGCAGAAATATCAGTGCGCTGTCCAGAGTTACAGGAAAGTTGTCTTGTCAAAACCTGACTGTGGTCCGGCATGGCAGAACATGGCAGGCGCACTTTATCATCTTCAAAATTATGCAGAGGCAGCCCGTGGATTTCAAAGGGCATTTGACCTTCAGAAGCAGAAGAAGCCAGAACTCCTATATTACACAGGCCTGTGCCTGCTCATGGCAGGAGAGGGCCATGAGGCCCGTGTTGTGCTTCAAAGGCTTTTTCGTCAATTTCCTTCAGACATAACTCCTGAGTGGAAGGAGGCAATGGCAAGGGCGTTGATTGCAGACAATCATGGCCGCGAGGCCTTGCCACTGCTTAGAGAGCTTGTATCCACATACACTGGAGAGCAAAAAAAGCAGTGGAGCGAATTTCTGCTGTATCAATATATTCAGCTTGACATGAACAGCAGGGCTCTGGCCTTTGCCCATGATCTTGCCCGCACCTATCCCCTTGAGGACAGGTGGTGGAAGGGGGTTGTACGTGCCGCACTGAAGCAGGAAGATATGGAAGATGCAGTCATGGCCCTTACCATCATTTCATTTATGAGGCCACTTGACAGGCAGGAGGCAAGGCTGCTTGCTGGCCTGAATCTCTATGTTGACATACCTGTTAAGGCCATTCCGATTTATGAAAAGCTCATGTCTGAAAAACCATCGCCTGAGCTGCTGAAATATGTTGTTTACGCATACACAAAACTTGGTCATTTAGACAGTGCGCTGCATCTGTTTGAAAAATACGGAGAGGTTACGGCACGGGATGAGCACCTGATTTTGATGCACGCTGACATGCTTTATTCCATGTCGCGCTATAAAGAGGCCCTTTCGGTCTATCTCAGGGCCGCATCGCGTGGAAAACATAAAGAAAGAAACAAGATTTATTCCCTGTCGAAAAGGGAAAGAGGCAGGGCATGGCTTATGGCAGGCTACTGCGCCTGTCAGGTGGATGATTTTGTTACTGCTGATCATGCCTTTTCTATGGCCTCTGGGTTTGCATCGCAAAGGAAACAGGCACTTAAAGCCCTGCGGTTTGTGGAAAAACGACTTGCTTCCATGGGGTCATGATTAGGTTCACCTAAATTGAGCATTTCAAAATGTGAAAAGTCATTTTTATAAAGACATTAAAAGGAATTACATAGATTATAACTTTCCAATTTTGAAACCCTTTGGGCTTGCCGTCTTCACCGCATCTCCTTTGTCATCGGAACCCCCATATAGCCGACTATAATGGGAATTCCTCTTTCGCGGATATGCAGCAAATCCGAATAATCGCTCAAATTAGGGTTCATATTGTTCCTGAGGGTATATGATCACAACATTGTAACTGTTGAGTGTTTTGTGCCTATGTGCCTGATTCGTTTAGTCAGGAAACTGGAGAGGGAGGATGATATATGAAAACAGCAGGTCTCATAGTGATAACCATGGTTTTACTGCCTGTGGTTGCCCTGGCCCATACCACGGTGATATTCCCCCAGGCAGGGACAAATGGCATCCGGAATCTAATGGTAGTGCACTTCATGCCCTGGCCCGGTGAAAATATCATGGGTATCAGGTTACATGCCAGGGATACTTCCACGGTCAAGGGGCTTGAATCCATGACAGTGATACATGACGGCAGGGAGCAGGATATTTCAAATCTTGCGGTTCCCCACAGGTACACGGTACGAAATGGTACAGGAGAGTGTTACAAAATACCGTTAAGCAGAAAAATGATATCAAGGGCCGGAGATTATATCTTTGTGGTCAGACATATGGCTCACTGGAAGAAAAAACTGGGCTTTTATGTCTGCAAAATCAGTAAATTTTATATCAACAGGGGAGGACTTGTAACTGACTGGCCCAACCGTGTTCTGAAAGGTTCACCCGAAATAATTCCCCTTTCATCTCCTGCAGGCGTGTATGAAGGGACAATTTTTCGTGCATACGCAGTTGATGACAGAGGTCAATCAACTCCCCATGCAAGGATTCATGTGGAATTTTTGAATTATAAAACAGGTGAGAAGGGCATTGATGCAGCAAACCGTATTCTTTCTCAAAGAGACATGGGGGATGTCATCCTGTTTTCAGACACAGACGGTGCGTTCTCATTTGTGCCTCCAGTTGCCGGAATATGGACTTTCACCCTTGTTGATGGTGATCATGACATGAAAATAGACGGAAAAAAAGTTCAGTATGACTCATCTGTGTCAATAGCAGTTAAACCCATGCCATGAACAGCCGTCAATGTTCAAGAGGGTGCATGAAGGTCACTATTCAGTAGAGGTGTTGATTTGGGAGCACTCCCTGTTTGTCCCTGCTTTTCTATTATTGTGGAGTCTGTGCGGCTTTTTGAGGCTTGATAATATTTGGACAAACGGGCAATGCTTCCGTTGATTTGTATGGTTTAGAGGGACAGATTTGATTTTTTTCTTGTGGAGGTGGTAAAATGAGTATGAATACAGCAGTAAGACTATCTTTTGTATCAGTTATTACCCTTTTTGTACTTTTTGCAGGCATTTTCAAGGGGGAGGCCATGTCATTTACCATTACTTCACCTGCATTTAAAAACGGCAGCGAGATTCCAACGGTTTACACATGTCAGGGCAGGGATATTTCTCCGCCCCTTTCCTGGTCAGGTATGCCGTCAGGTACAAAGTCCCTTGCACTTGTGATTTTTGACCCTGATGCACCTGACCCGGCCAACCCTCGCATGACATGGGTACACTGGGTGCTATACAATCTGCCGCCTGACACTTCGGGCATAGAGGAAGGGGCAGGTAACATGCCGCAAGGCACGTGTCACGGGGTTAATGACTGGGGCAGGACAGGTTATGGCGGAC
>WFRQ01000596.1 GCA_015486425.1 Deltaproteobacteria bacterium
AGAGGTCAGAGCCTCGTATTTGTGATTTTGGCTGAGTCTGAAAATGATTCTGCTTGATACTAATGTATTGTCTGAACCCATGCGGCCCGCCCCAGACGCAACCGTGCTTAAGTGGCTGGATAATCAACTTGTTGCACACCTTTACATCAGTTCTGTAACCAAGCCAAGGCAGAAATTGAACTTGGATTGGCCCTTCTGCCAGATGGTAAGCGTAAAAAGGCCCTGTTTGGTGCAGCAAACAAAATGCTGGAAAAATTTACCGGGCGCTGCCTGCCGTTCGGTGAGGAAGAAGCATCAATTTATGCGCAACTCATGGCTGAGGCCCGTAAACATGGAAAAGCAGTCACTGTGGAGGATGGCCAGATTGCCGCTACTGCCTTATCAAATAATCTGATGCTTGCCACACGCAATGTGAAAGATTTTGCAGCTATTGATGGCCTTGAGATAATCAATCCTTTTGAATTATGAAAATATGGTACGTGTGCAGCACTTACCCTTACATTGAAACAAAACATTGAATCGTTAAGCAATGCAATAGTGGGGTAGAGGGACAGGCGAATAATGGTTGACATCCTCAATCGTTATGGGGAGGATTGGAAAAATCTTTCAGGACATAGTAGAGAGAGCTTTTGCCGCTGCCGTTTTCACCGTAAATGAAGAGATTTTTTCCGTACACATTAATCCTTTGGGTGCTGAGCAATGCCTTGTAACCGGTAATTTCAATGGTCGGGACGCGCATGGCCGGAATCAGTCTCTTCCATGATCTCGCCGTTTTTCATAATCACCACCGGCGCACCGGCCTTGCGGGCGTTCTCGCGTGCCTTTTGTGCGGCCCGCTTGATGGCGATTTCCGCGTTGACCAAGTCAGGATCCCTCTGTTTTCGCTTTCCGGTGTCTTTTGTGTTCTGGCTCATGGTTTGGCTCCTTCTTCAAGAAGAATCGGTGTTGGGCCTGAATTTTCGTAAATCGCCCATTCATCGACTATAGGTTTGCAGATCGTTTCCAGATTGTGAAGACCGGCTGCGAAACGGCGCCTGACGATGGGCTCGGGCACGTTGTGACCACCGGTGAGTACACGTTGGCGGACCCTGGCGATAGCCAACTCTGGCGATGCCAATTTCAGGAAGAAAAGCTTGACGTGATAGCCGTATGATTGCCATTGCGGGATCCGCCGGGCGTAAAGACGTCCACTGAGGGTGGTCTCAAAGGCGAAGTTCTCACCCCGGTGGGCGTATTCGTTGATTTCAGAGAGCATCAATCGGCCCGCCTTGAAGGCGACGGATTCAGGTGCGAAAGGAGCAAGGCCTGCTGCGATCAGGTCGGCATTAACGAAATTGGGGCAGTTGGCCGCATTGGGCAGGAATTCTCCTGCAAAAGTGGTTTTACCCGCACCGTTGGGACCAGCAATGATAATGACTTTTTTTTCGGATATTCCTGTCATTGTTTCAAGGTCTTGCGGATGGTGCGGACCACCTCGATGCTGTCAAAAATTTCGATATCATGGCGCTGATGCAGCTCAACGGATTGATGGTTGCAAAGCCAGCTCCCAACTCTTCATGGCTGATTCCAAGTTGCCTGCGCACTTCCCTGACCAATTCTGAAACGTTTCTGAGCTATCGCCACAACTACAGCAAAAAAATATATAAAAATAATAGTGCCCTGTCACGTGCAACAAAAAAACCAGTCAGGATATTCAGGCTTTCCGGGCTTTATTCATTAAACCGCCTCAATGAAAACCTGTAAAAAAAAATCGGTCAGGTTTCTTCCCTGTTGATGAATGCGAGAATCCTGTCCATGCCTGTTGCTGAAATTACGGAGACATTTTTATCAAGATCGTAATCTGTCTTACCCGGATATATCACGTATAACCTGTCCAGGAAAAGCTCTTTCATGGCAATTCGCATGGATTTTGTCATCTTGGGGGCATCTGTATATTTTATCTCTATTCCTGTACGTCTGCCCCTGGCAAACAGGAGAACATCAATTTCAGCACCGCCATGAGTAGCCCAGAAATAGGGATTTTCTATCCATACCATTGAGCAGAGTTGCTCTATGATAAAACCCTCCCAGGAACTACCCAGCTTGGGATGCTGCTGAATTTCTTTTGTGGTGGTAAGCCCGAGAAGGGCATGCAGCAGGCCTGAATCCTTGATATAGACCTTTGGTGCCTTGACTTGCCGTTTTTTGATATTTTCATGCCACGGTTGCAATTGTCTTACCACAAAAGAATCCGTGAGTATGTCTAAGTAGCGGGCTGCGGTTTTTTGCGAACTGCCAAGTGACCGGGCAAATTCAGAGGCGTTCCACACCTGACCATGATAATGTGCAAGCATGGTCCAGAATCGCCTCAATGTGGAAGATGGAATACGGATTCCAAGTTGAGGAATATCCCTTTCAAGAAAGGTGGCTATAAAATTGGTGCGCCAGTCAAAACTCACATTATCATCAGAAGCAAGAAAGGAGCGCGGAAAGCCGCCTCTATTCCATAGCATGGTTAAATTTTCAGGGCCTGCCTCCATGAGGTTGAAACCTGTCATATGAACAAGAGCTATGCGACCGGCAAGTGATTCAGATACCCCGCGCACCAGGTGAGGCGAAGCGCTTCCCAGGAGCAGGAATGTTGCCGTGCAGGAAGGGGTGTCTATCAGTACTCGCAGAATTTCAAACAGCTCTGGCATTCTCTGTGCTTCATCCAGAACTACCAGCCCCTTCATGTCCTGCAATGTGTGCAAGGGGGCTGACAACCTGGCAATATCAAGAGGGTTTTCCAGGTCAAAGTATTCTGCATGTAGTGATTCGGCTATTTTTCGTGCAATAGTGGTTTTGCCGCATTGGCGGGGGCCAAGTATGGCAACCGCAGGGTTATGCCGCAAGGCATCGAGAATCCGTTGTTGCAAGGATGGTCTTGGTATAAACATACTGTTATAATATTCCTTGAAAATTTGGATTTCAACTCCAAATTTTCAAGGATGATGCTCGGACTCTTCACTTGACCGTACATGTCAGTGCGAACGATTTCAAACTGTAACGGCACTGACAAAGATCATATTGATTGGTCTGATACTGATCATAGGGCAGGCAAATAATGCCTGGCATAGAGAAATGGGGAGTTGTTGCTGAACATTCCTTTAATGAATTTCGTAGGTTATGAAAGCTGTTATCGTAACTGCCCCCCTCCTCCAAGATGGATTCCCATAACGGAAAGCGGAAAGTCGCTTTTCACAAAACAATTTTTTCTTTTACAGTACCCCCCCAGCTTGACGATTGACATGTACGTACGCATATTATAACATGAAGCGTACGATAACTGTTTTAGGGGCTGTCCAAAAATAAGTTGGATGATGGCGCGCTCAGATTTGGGTCAGGCTGAGTTGAACTGATTGAGCAAAACCGCAGGCGTAGCCGGGCTACGTTGAGGATTTTGTGATTGAAGTTCGGCTCAGGATGGCCTTAAGATGAGATGCGAAATCGGCAAGTTATTTTTGGACAGTCCCTAAGTTGAGCGTTTCAAAATGTGGAAAATTATTTTTCCATTGAAATTAAAAGGAGTTACTTCGATTATAGGTAACTGCTCAATAAGTTCGTGTAAATTCTCCTGTATCTGATTACAGGGTACTGCAGATACAAGACGGACGGTGTAGTTTGGCCGCATGAGCAGGATTTCAGCACTGATACTATCGCTGCTGAGATGCAGTGAAAAAGTGGCTGAAAACTGCACGCTGACACCTGAAAACTCAGACCGTATCTGTTCAACTATGGCTCGGTTTTCGCGTTAACAGCAGGTTTTCTCCTGCTTAACCATCTCATTTTTATCGAGGTCCATGTATGGAATACTTAGCGCCAAAGAGCACATGCCTGCTCTGCAAATCGGAATTTACGAGAAAGGGAATAGGACGGCATCT
>WFRQ01000597.1 GCA_015486425.1 Deltaproteobacteria bacterium
ACGGCAAGCATGTGTCCGGCTGCTGCCACACCGGTTGTATTAAGCACTGCCATGCTGTATCGTTGCCAGTTTCCAAGGGCAATGGATAACACTTCATCAGGAGAAGGGATGAGGTAGTCAGACAGGCCTGCGCTGTACTTTGCAATCCAGAGTGCGCTGACAGCCGCAGCATAGATCAGCAGGAACTGCAGGAGGCGTTTCGCCGTATTCACAGGGTTTTCTCCTGACCGTTGCCTGCACTCTCCGGTGTGTGTGTTGAAGAACCTGTGGCTGCAGCCTGAAGCAGGAGAAGCACATGCTTCTGTATCTCTTCAGGGTCTGGTGGGGCATTGCCTTCCATGTCCATTCCGGGTAGCGTCACCAGGCTGCGCGTTCCTGTGGATGCACTCACAGGAAGAACAAGTATGCGTTTCGAGAATCTTGCCACTTCAGCGGCATTATGAGAGATATACAGGAATGTCCTGTGAGGAAAGTAGTGCTTGATTGCTCCAAGGATGTGGTTTCTTGTGGGTTCATCAACATTGGCCAGGATTTCATCACCTATGAGCAAGTTGAAATCCTGCAGCAGGTAACGCAGCAGATTGATCCTGTTTTTCTGGCCCATGGACAGTTCCCTGAACCTGCTTGGCATTATGGACTCAATGGATAGTTCCTGGATGAGTATGCTCACAAGGTCGCGGCTGTGTGGGGTGGTAACTTTTTCTATGTGTTCCCCCACACTGTACCAGCCAGGCAGGCGTTCGGAATTATGAGAATACAGAATGCGGGAGCTGTGAGGTATATGGAGGGCCCCTTCATCCGGCATTATTTCAGCACTGATAATCCTTGCAAGCGTGCTCTTGCCTGTACCGGAGAGGCCGAAAAGCGATATGAAGCCCGGGCCTTCAAGGGAAAAGGACAGGCCGGAAAAGACCGGTTCCGGCTCTCCGGGATAGCAGTAGGTGATATTCCTGCCTTCAATACGCATTGGCTTTGGGGCCTCTCATTTTCTCCCCATTCTTATCCTTTTCATCTTTGCCTGCTGTTTTTTGCGCCTTTTCCGGATTTTCTTTACTGTCTTGTCCAGGATGTCCTGCCTTATTGAAATTACATCGGATTCTGCTCCGAATACGGCATGTTTAAGGTACTCAAAACCAAACTGCATGAGCGCCACATCATCTTCCAGGATGTTTTTCATTGTCTTGGGGCTGACAACATAGGTTTCCAGAAATCGGCTTTCAAAAACATAGCTTTTGAACCTCTCCATGTTGGTGGAAACCATATAAAAGAGCTTGCGAGCCTTTTCCGGCAGTTCGGTCTCTTCTCCAAAGGATTTTTTTCTCAGCAGAAGTTCCATCCACTCCCTGTTCATTTTGTCGTAAATATCTGCCTCCTGGTCACCTCGCCAGGATTCAACCGTCCACTCGGTGGGCTCTTCAAAACCCTTGCAGTGCGGTTCTTTTACAAGAAAAAAGAATTCCTCCTCATCGCCAGCGCCCTTTTCCTGCTGCCTGAGACTTGCAAGGCCTATGGGGTAATAACGGCAGCACACCGGTCGGTCTGAATAGACCTGGCATCCGTCAGGGGTTACAAACGGGCACTTGCCGCCCTGATCTTCAAGCATTTTGAGCCTGGCAACAGGGAGCATGGTTATCCCCAGCATCTCCGGTTCGGCATACAGATGAAGAAATGCATCAGAGGTAAGGCCAAGGCGGTTTTTGAGCCTTACTATGTCATACGGGGTAAGAATGATATTCATGTTCCGGCAGCAGTCTGTAAAGCACGGAACTCCCGGGTGGCAGGCAAAACAGAATTTGCTGTCCCTGTCCATCCTGACAGGTGCGACAACGCTTCCCTCCTGTCCTTTTTTGAGTATCTTGTTAACCTTTTTTTCTACGTCTTTAATGGCCATATTTTTAACTCTCCGAATAACAGTTTCAGCATTTTCAGGAATGCTGCGGTGAATGTGCCGCAAGAGAGAGAATGAATCGCTGAAATGTTTATTGTGTTTTGCTGAAAATCATGCTGATAAGCAGATGATTCTCAGAGAAATTTTCTTGCTGTTCGCTCAGTTGAAAGCAGAACGCTGATTTTGGATATCGAAATGCCGTAAAAGGGTAAACTGTAAAACGGTCCATGTAAACCTTATAAAAACGTAACTTCTCAATAAGTGGTGACAAGTTTCGTTCTGGTGCCCAAACTCCTGTTTGGGTACCCAATTGACAGAAGCTCCTGCTTCATTCCTTTTAATACCGGCTGTGCGGCATTACCTGCCCTTGTCTGGAAGCTGGAGCTTCCGGGTATGCGTTCCCAAACTGGAGTTTGGGAACGAGCAAAACCTGCCGGAATGACGGAGTTGCAGGCAGTTCAGATCG
>WFRQ01000598.1 GCA_015486425.1 Deltaproteobacteria bacterium
GACGAACTGGCCCGCTACGGCATGGAAAAGGCGCTTGCTGACCTGGATAAGAGGCTGGAGCCAGCATCCTGACATGAGTAATTTTCAGGAAGGCACTGTCATAGAATTTCTCGAGAGCCAGAGATTCATCACTGCCGTGTGTACAGGCAGAAAAGGTTCCAGGCTGCGTATCCTCACCCATACAGGGAGGGAAATGAACCTTGCTCCAGGGAGGGTGGTAACGGCATCTCGGAAAAAAATCAATATCTCTGACAGACATGCCGCTGTCCTTGCCCTTCAGGCTGCAAACTCCCGCAGGGAAAAACTCAAGGAGCAGATTTCCATAACCGACCTCTGGGAGCTGGTTCGTGATGATGCTGAAACCTGGCTGCCTGAAGACCTCGCTGGCCTGGCCTTTGACGAGGAAACCCAGGACGACCATGTTGCAGCGCTGATTCGCGCAGTAATAGACGACCACACATACTTCAAATTCAGAGACGGCATGGTTAATGTCCTGCCCCCCATGCTGGTGGAGAGGCTCCTTGAGCAGAGAGCCAGGGAGGCAAGACGCCTTGAACGTATTGCAAAAGGCGCCAGATGGCTTGAAACAGTCTGGAGTGATGAGCCCGATGGGGCAATGGACAGTGAGTTCCAAGATGCTGTTCAGGAATTCTGGATACCTGCCCTTAAGGATTACTGCTTAAATGGTGATGATTCCGATTATGCCCCATTAGTAAAAGGGCTCCTGAAACATGCAGGCCTGTCTGACAGCAGTCACGCCTTTGACACTCTTGTAAAGGCAGGGATATGGGAGCCTGATGAAAATATAGAGCTGCTGCGTCAGGGCATTGAGTGTGAATTCCCTGAGGCTGTTCGCATACAGGCGGAAGAACTTGCACAGGCCAGGCCGGATGCAATGCGTGAACAGCGGGAAGACCTCCGCGGGCTGCATCTTGTCACCATCGATGGTGCTGAGAGCAAGGACCTGGACGATGCGCTCAGTTTCTGCAAAAAGGGGGACGGATGGGAAATAGGCGTGCATATTACAGATATCGGCCTGGAGGCCGGTACTGACACCCCCATTTTCAACGAGGCAGTCAAACGGGCCACATCCATCTACCTGCCTGAACTGCAGATTTCCATGCTTCCGGACATACTCTCACATGACCGGTGGAGCCTTGTACAGGGTGAGGACAGACGGGCACTTTCGTTTTTCATCACAGTTGATGAAGATGGCAGGATCGCACATAGCCGCATAGAACGAAGCCTGATACGCGTAGCAAGAAGGATGAGCTACCGTGACGCAGAAGAAGACATCCTTTCAGGAGGCCGCCTTGCACCGCTTCATGAACTCTGCAGAAAACGACTTCAGAAACGCATTGAAAACGGAGCGCTGCCTCTGCCCATTCCTGAACTCATCATAAATGTTACCGATGGAAAGGTAAACGTGAACCTCAGCAGGCTTGGCCCTGCACGTTTTCTGATTGCAGAATGCATGATCCTTGCAAACGTGGTTGCAGCACGCTTTCTGAGAGATAATGCAATACCTGCCCTTTACAGGAGTCAGCCGCCTCCGAGGCAGCAGATCATCTTTGGCGAAGATGAGGACCTTCTGTCCAATTTCCGTCAGCGAAGGCTTATCAGCAGGGGAAACCTCGGGCCTGAACCTGAAAGACACGCAGGGCTTGGAGTTGACTGCTACACCACAGTAACGTCTCCACTGAGACGAGGTCTTGATCTGCTGATGCAGCAGCAGATTACATCCTTCCTCAATGACAACACCCCGCTTCACGACACAGAACAGCTTGAACAGCTTGCCATGCAGCTTGGCGCAGGCCTCAGCGCCGCTGCGGCAGTACGCCAGAACCGCACCAGGTACTGGACACTGAAATACCTGGCAAGCCGAAAAGATGAACCGCTCAAGGCGTGGATACTTGAGAAAGGCAGGGGCAACAGACTGCTTGTTGTACTCTGCGACACTCTGACACCGGTTGAAATACCGCTCAGGCCGCAGATTGAATGGGCGCCTGACATGGAGATAGATGTCAGGATCAGGCGCGTGGTTCCAAGGGAGAATATTCTTAAGGTTGACTGGTGGGAAGCCGGAGGGCCGTAATTTGCACCTTCAATGTAGGGTGCACACTGTGCACCTTTCAAAACTGTACCAGATTCTGAAGGTGATATTATCCGTAATAATCTTTGTGCTATGCGACCTTCTTGTTTATAAAATTGCTGTCCAATTCCAGACTGTATGCAAAGATGGTAGAAAGATCGATCTTCTTTGAGGCGTCTAAAATCTCTATTCCTACAATTTTATTATCCTTTGCGGTATCCAGATTTACACCTTCAGCAATTTCAACCACACCTTCCGGCGTATGCTCGCTCAACTCAAGATACAATGCATCAACACTATCATCATAATATATTTTCATTAATTTAATCCTTTTTTCAATGGATAATTTGTCACAACTATTATTCTCTCCTTTGTAACGTCAACTACTATTTTCAAAGGATACTTATTCGCGCTTATCCCTTGACTATTATATTCATGTGCAAACAAAATATAGAAATTGCACAGTTTATTCTCTTTAATAACTTGATTTCACAAAAACCTTACCTTACAATTAAAGTATTACATCATGCACGGAGTAAAACATGCTATCAACAATCACAACCAAAGGTCAGGTTACCATACCCAAGCCTCTTAGAGATAAATTCAATCTGAATCCTCGTGACAAGGTCGATTTCAAGACCGACGGTAAACAAATCATCCTCCAGCCCGTGAAAACTCTTCGGGATTTACGGGGTTCTGTTCCGGGGAGCGGTAATCCCGAAGCAGAACGGCTTGCAGCCAAAAAGGCAGTTGGACGAAGGGTTGTGGACGAAATAGAATGAAAAGGGTCTTTGTTGATACCAATATCTTTATTCGCTACTTGACAAACGACGATCCAGACAAGGCTGATCGTGTAGAACTTCTTCTGGACAGGGCTGAAAAAGGTGAGATAATCCTCATAACCACAGAACTTGTGATGGCTGAAGTTGTCTGGGTGCTGGAATCCTTTTATGGCCTTAAAAACACTGCTATTGGACCTATGATCAGCGCCATCTTGGCTACTCCAGGTTTAGCGGTCATAAATGGTTCGCTTGTGGAAAAGGCCATTGATCATTATGTCACCCATAACATAGATTTTATTGACGGCTACATTACGGCTTTAATGGACCGGGAAAAAATTGACATGATATACTCCTACGACAAAAAACATCTCTCACGTATCCATTCAATTCAGCGCAAAGAACCATAAACCAATCCATTTCATTTAAAACTGCATCTTCTACTCCAAGAAATATCTTATCGCATACAATCATGTAAGATCGCACTGCGCACCCTACCCTCTCTCCCTGCTCCTTGGATCAAGGGCATCCCGCAGTCCCTCTCCAAGCAGGTTGTATCCGAGCACTGTTATAAGTATTGCAAGACCGGGATAGAGTGACAGCCACCACGCAATTTCAAGGTTGTCCTTACCCTCTGTAAGCATATTCCCCCAGCTCGGGGTCGGCGGCTGGACACCAATCCCGAGAAAACTCAAGGCACTGTCAGTAAGGATGGCGCCTCCCACTCCAAGGGCGGCAGAAACAAGAATGGGGGCTACGGCATTTGGCAGTATGTGAAAAAGTGCTATGCGCAGGTCAGATGCACCTGAAATACGTGCCGCAAGCACAAAATCCCTTTTTCTGAGGCTTAAAAACTCTGCCCGTACCAGCCTTGCCACACCCATCC
>WFRQ01000599.1 GCA_015486425.1 Deltaproteobacteria bacterium
CAAAGGGGGGATGCGGCATTGCGGACAAAGAGACGGGGGCGCTGGAAGCTTCATGTCTGGGGTCCACCCTTGCCATCTGCATAAGTGATCCGGCAGCAGGTGTATCTGCCATGGCGGTTCCACTGCTTCCTTCTATGAAGGATATTGATGCAGGGGACCTGGATGCTGAGTGTGCAGATGTGACATCAGGTCTGAAAAAGATATTCAAGAGTATAATGGATGCAGGCGGGAACAAGAAAAATCTCAGGATTTGGCTTGTGGGAGCCGGACGATTCATGGATGAGCCGCGGGAACTGGCTCTTGGAGTACAGATTTATGCTGCGGCAAAAAAAATTCTGAACAGGAACGGTCTTTCCATTCATGCCGAGCACGTGGGAGGCAGTTTTGACAGGACGGCAGTGCTTGAGGCAGGAGCCGAAGTTCTGAATGTAGTGTTATCCGACGGTCAGGAGGTAACAATATGAACGCTGTTGCTGCTGAGGATTTCACCCTTGACTATATCTTTGAATCCCTGAACGCCCTTCCCTCTTTTCCAAAGGTGGTACAGAAGGCCATGAAACTCCTTGATGATCCTGAAACCACCATGGAACAGCTTGCCGAGGTGCTGAAATATGATCAGGCCCTTACGGCAAACATACTGCGCCTTACCAATTCGGCTCATTTCGGGATATCCCGTCAGGTTACCAGCCTTGAGACCGCACTGGCCCTGCTTGGCCAGCAGCAGATCAGGCAGGTCTTAATTGCCAGTGCAAGCATGCCCTTCCTCTCAAAGGATACAGAGGGCTATAACATGCAGGCAGCAGACCTATGGGCCCACGGAATGGGATGCGCCATTATTTCAGAGGTAGTGGCTGCACGATGCGGATTCAGTGAGCCTGCCGTGCTTTTCACCGCAGCGCTGCTCCATGACATAGGCAAAACCGTGATGCACCTGTATGTGGGGCCTCGCATCAGGGAAATAGTTACCAGGGCCAATACCGGAGATGTCACCTTTACAGAGGCGGAATGGGCCGTGCTTGGCGGAGACCATGCGGTAATAGGCTCTGATATACTGCGCAAATGGGAATTCCCGCCTGATATTGTAAGGGCAGTGCGAAACCATCATGACCCTGATCTTTACATGCATGATGATCTCTCTGCAATGCTGGCTATAAGTGACATCTTTGCCGTGCAGATGGGAATTGGCGTAGGCGTTGACGGTTTCAGGTACAAGATTCACCCGGAACTGCCTGCCAGGCTTGGAATGGATCAGCACTCCATTCATCAGTGCATGCTTGATGGCTATTCAGCATACAGAAAGGCCGCAGACCTTTTGAATCTTGTAGAGGAATCCTGATGGAAAGCACATCCGGCAGAACCTGGTAATCAGGGCCACTGATGCAGAATAATTAATAGACGGTAACTACTCACCCCCCTCTATGATGAATTCCTTTAACGGCAAGTCCAGATAGTTTTCACACACGGAGCGCATGATGATAGAAGTAACCCCTGCGGCAATGCAGAAGATCAAGGACTACCTCTCACAGAACAATATTGAATCAGGAATCAGAGTAACCCTTATGGAGGGGGGCTGCAGCGGCCCTGCCCTGGGCATTGTCCTTGATGAGGCCGCTGACGCAGACAGGGTGTTCAGCCATGAAGGCGTGGATTTCCTTATACATGAGGATATGCTTTCTGACTGTGGATGCGTAAAAATAGATTTTGCAGAACCGGACAGCCAGGCTGGTGGATGCAGTTGCGGAGGAGGCGGAAGATTTGTTGTCACATCGGAACGCGCGGTTGCACCTTCCTCAGGCTGTTCCTGCGGTGCCTGATGCCCTGATCTGGTGAGGTTCATGGACAGCTTCGTTTGCTGACTTATAACTGCTGATTTACAACGCCTTTCTAAATCAGGCCTTCGGACTTTTCCCCAAACACCTCGGCGCTGAATACAAGAATCTGTGTGCCTGGGTCACGCCAGCAGCCGGGCGCCATGCCAGCCTTGACACAAGTCTGATCAAGGAACGTGTAGCGATCCCAGCCGTATTCCGTTGCCACCTGCGGCAGCAGGACCCCTCGATACGGGCCATTCATCAGGTATATGCCATGCACCCCAACCTCAATACTCTCCACGTCCTGCACAGGCTCAAGAGGCGTAAGTGCGGAAATCTCCAGGTCTATCTCACCAAACTCCTCGGGACGCAGGGGCTGAAACCTTGGATCATGGAACGCTGCTGAAAGCGCCATGTCTGCCACTGTCTCATAAAGGGGTTTTGTGCCAACAAAATTACCTATGCACCCACGGAGCTGCCCATGTTCGTGCAGGGTCACAAATGCCCCGCGGCTCTGGTTAATGGCTGGGGAGGCAGGAGGTGCAGGCATTGTAAACGGCTCTCCTGCAAGCTCACTCCTGATGGCCTCTCTTGCCACGTGGAGCAGGAATTTTTTGTCACTTTTTGATAACTGTTCACCTGCCATGGTACCATTCCTCCGCATGTTTTTTCCACAGATTCCCTAACTTCCAGTATGGGAACCGCACTCGTAAAGCTGATTTCAGTCATTAAGATAAGCAGGAACGGTACATTGGCAAGTCCAGACGGCTCTATGACCTGGTTATAATCTCCAGTACCTTACGCTGTCATCCGGAAAGTCATCTCTGGAAAACATTCCCTTGACATCAATTACAATACCCTTGTCAGGCACCAGCATATCACGCACTGCTGCTGCGCCCATGTCCCTGTACTCCTGGTGGGCAACTGCTGCAATTGCACAGTCAGTGCTGGCTGGCAGGTCTTTCAGCAGTTTTATGCCATATACATCCATTGCCTCTTCAGGGTCTGCTACCGGGTCATGTACCAGGGGATTGATGCCATAGTCGTTCAGCTCTGCCACTATATCAAGCACCTTGGTATTCCTGATATCAGGGCAGTTTTCCTTGAAGGTAAGGCCCATGATAACCACCCGCGCACCCTGAACCCGAACTCCCGCGTGTATCAGTTCCTTGACTGTGCGCTGGGCAATGTAGGCCCCCATGGAATCATTGATCCTGCGACCCGCAAGGATAACCTCAGGGCGGTATCCGGTCTGCTGAGCACAGTATGTGAGATAGTAGGGATCAACACCAATGCAGTGCCCTCCCACAAGACCGGGCCTGAAGGGCAGGAAATTCCACTTGGTGCCTGCTGCCTCAAGCACGGCCTGGGTATCAATTCCCAGCCTGTTGAAGATAATGGCAAGCTCATTCATAAGGGCGATATTAAGGTCCCTCTGAGTGTTTTCAATGACCTTGGCGGCCTCCGCGACCTTGATACTTTCGGCCCTGTGTACACCTGCCTCAACCACCATCTCATACAACTCAGCCACCTGATCCAGGGTTTCCTGATCCTGGCCGGCTACTACCTTCACAATTTTTTCAAGTGTGTGTTCCCTGTCACCAGGATTGATACGTTCCGGGGAATACCCTACCTTGAAGTCCTTGCCGCACTTGAGCCCTGATGCGTCTTCCAGCACAGGCACGCACACGTCTTCGGTGACACCCGGATATACCGTGGACTCGTAAATGACCGTTGTGCCTGGAGAAAGGTTTTCCCCCACTGTCCTGGTGGAGGCGGTGATATGCTTCAGGTCAGGCAGATGGCTGGCATTAATCGGTGTTGGCACAGCCACTATGATCATGTCAGCCTCTCTGAGATCAGCCGGATTGCTTGTAAAAGTGATATGAGTGGCTGAACGGAAACCCTCTTCATCAACCTCGCCCATTAGGTCTATGCCCTTTTTGTAATTGGCAATTTTTGCGTCTGAAATATCAAAACCAATGGTATTGATCTTTTTCCCAAAGGCTATGGCAAGTGGAAGCCCCACATAGCCAAGCCCTACAACAGCAACTTTTTTTACCGGCATTTTATCTCACTCCAAACCCTGTATTCAGGGACAGTCCAAAGTCTATTTAAAGATGTTGGTATTTATGTAACTTTTCATTAAGTCCATGTGTAACTACTC
>WFRQ01000600.1 GCA_015486425.1 Deltaproteobacteria bacterium
CTGGCATAATCCTCACCCTCGTCACCTGAGCCGTGCGATATGATGAGTTTACAGCGTGGATCATTAAGGCGTTTAAGCAGTGTAAGGCTGTGCTCAATGCCTTTTCGCGGCACTACTCTTGTGGGCTGCAGTATGAGCTTGTCACCTGGCTTAAGCCCTATGACCTCGCGTATGTCAGATGAGAATTCGTCAGGAGGCGCCGGCGGGTTGTCAAAATCAAGAATGTTTGGGATGAGCATGGAGGAAAGCCCCTTTCTCAGGGCCAGTTCCTCTCTTGCGGCCTGGTTTATCACAACATGCTGCAGTGAAATGTCTCTTGGAGGAAATGCCATGTCCAGAAAATCAGGCACGTTGTTTACCTGGAATCTGCTGCGTTCCCAGTAGAAATCATGGTGGTGCGCTATGGCCGGCATCGGGGTCTCTGCGAGAAATTCTGTGAGGGCAAGCCCCAGAGGAATGTGCATTGGAATGGTGAGGGCGTTTTGAATTATGAGCAGAGAGATATCAAATTTATGAACAAAGTCGTATATGGTGTCCTTTAGATATTCGGACAGGCTGTGTATGCGCCTGGTAATGCCTGGCGCCCTGGTGGTGTGTCCCCAGACATGGTTATTAATGTACTGGCTTTCAGGGTGATTAAAATACGCCTCGGGAATGCACATGGATACGCCTGCATCCCTGTCAAGCTGCCCTGCATACCAGTAGCTGATATGCTTATCCTGCCACAGCACCTCTGCCCACTTGGCAGATTCAAGAGATACTCCGTCTGTGCCTGCAAATCTGGTGGATATGAAGCCTACCCGTTCTCCCATGGTCCTCTCTTGATCTTATTATGCCTGATGGTTTCATATTATCGTCAGACTGTTTTGCTGGTTCCCAAACTCCAGTTTGGGAACTATTAACCGGAAGCTCCTGCTTCCCTTGTGTTCATACAATGTCACATACAGCAAGATTGTTTTTTCATTGTTCGTTGTGCTCGTCCAGGGATGAACAATAGCTCAAACTATCAATGAGTAATATTATCATTAACCCCCGTAATGTCCATAGCACCATTTTTGTGATCATGTCATTTACTGGTTCCCAAACTGGAGTTTGGGAACGAGTTGAACCGCCCCTTAATTTTGGATACGATATCATCCAAGTTATTGTTGGACAGCCCCTTGGGTAAGTTTCATTTGCTGTCAGTACACAGTCCTTACCCAGACCTTCTTCCCGTCTGATATCACCACTATCCTGAGAACATTTTCAAAGCCCTTTGCCTCAAGCTCCTTTGCGTAAGCCCTGGTATTTATCTGCTCCATGGCATCTTTTATTGCCTTTTCAGGCTTTTCCTCGTAAAAACCGGTTATGCTCTTCATCTCCATGAGGATGGCGGGTCTGGTTTTGTCATGACGTGAGGTAATGAGAATATCATACCTGCCGTATCCAAGCTCGCGGTTGGAGCTGATCTCATACTCATTTCCGAGATTCAGCAATAGCCCAAGCACAAACGCCTGGTAAACCGCCTCAGGGTTCTTGCCCTTGGTATCAAAGAAGCGAATAATTATTATTCTTTACTTCTTTTGATCGGCAGCCACTTGAGATTATCTCCTTTGCATACAGAATAGAGAATGCGAGGGGAATTTGAATCTATCAATATTGTCGGATCAGATCCAGATTCAAGAGGAAATCCGGGGCGGAAAGCATCTTCGCCGCCCCGCTTGACCGGGGATGCTTCAGCCTGTAAACCACCTGCACGGGAGCGGCCGTGGGCAGGAAACCATGAAACCGGAACAATGCCCTGGAAAAAGTGTCATCACCCTTCTTGACTTCGACCATCATCACCGGCCTGCCGTCAATAACCACCAGAAAATCCACCTCCCGTTTCTCCTTATCCCGTAAAAAAAACAACCCGCCCCTGCGGCCGGTTGTATCCTCAATAAAATGGATCTCCTTCATCAGCGCGCAGGCCACGGTATTCTCCAGCCTGGGACCAGGTCCTCCCTGAACCTCTCCAGTATCATACAGGTAGTACTTCGAAGTCTTCAGGATGCTGCGCGAGATGTCCCGATGATACGGTCGAACAGGAAAAATAATATACAGGTTCTCAAGAATCTGCAACCAATGCTTCACCGTGTGGACGGAGACCTGTAGATCATTGGCCAACGAGGAGTAGGAGGTGAGTGAGCCCACCCGCGCCCGGAGCAGATCGATTAATATCTCAATGGACTTTATATCCCTGACCCTTTCAAGGTCAAGCAAATCTTCCCTGATGACAATATCGGTATGGGTCCGTCGCCAGCGCCGGGCAAAGGTCTCATCCTTTTTAAGATATGGTTCAGGGAAGCCTCCGAACCGCAGGATAGTATCCAGGGCCGTGTCCGGCTCCTCGCCCGGAAAACGGCATATCTCCTTGACGCTCAACGGGTGCAGGCGAAAGGAAAAAAAGCGGCCTGCCAAAGAATCGCCCCCCTTGCGGTATGTATCCAGCCGGGCTGAACCGGTGACCAGCAAGGCTGGGGAGATACCCTCAGTATCATAAACCCCCTTGACCCACGATTTCCAATCCCTCATCTTATGGAGCTCGTCAAAAACGACCAGATCAACATCACGGCTCCACTCCTCGGAAACAATCAGCCTGCGGTCTGACGAGGAATCGTAATTCAGGTAGGCGTATGAGTCTACAAGCTGCCGGGCCATGGTCGTCTTGCCCACTTGCCGGGCTCCGGACAGAAGGATAATTTTTTCCTTCATGTCCCTGATGATAAATTCTTCGAGGTATCTCCGCATGTGACTATTATGAACCAAACTTCATAATAGTCAAGACCATTTTGAAGTTCAATTAAAAATAGACAGCACCATTCTCAGGGTTGTTCCTATATCAGGCAAGTATTGAAAAAATCTTCTTCACATTTTGAAACGCTCAACTTATGTGGAAATCACTTATGCCAATGCCTATGCGTTTTTTCAGGTCAGTCATATTGTCTCTTGATCTAAAGTTTCCGGCCCTTTTCTATCCCTCCTTAATGAATTTGATCATATTTTTCAGCAAATTCATCAAGTGAACCTTCAAAAAGCATTTTTTTACCATAACCGTATATTGTTATTTTGTAGTGCTCATCGGAAATATCCACTGTGCAGAGATAATCCATCCATTCATCTCTTTCATAATCATTAGACATAAACTTCAACAACTGTCTGTTTTTTAAAATATTATCAGGAGTGGTTCGGCTCAGCGCACTTATCAACTCAGGGGCCCAGTTTTTTACATGTCCATCCATATGAAAATATGTAGAACATACATGTTCGTCTTTGGTCTCAAGTCTAACCTTTGCTCTCGTTCCCATTGATTTTTCCCTTGTGCTCTATTGATCTGTTTATCTTCTTCAGGAATCAGACCTGTATCTCTTAAAAACCTCTGAAAAATCAAGGGTTACCTTACAAATAGCCTCTTCAAACTCGTAACTCTCCGTGACAAACACCCCCTGTTTATCAAACTTTTTGCCATCCAATTTATAGACCTTTGCAATAAGGTCATCCGGATAAACCAGAACATAATATTTGACCTTTTCCTTCTCATATATTTCAAATTTATATTTCTCATCCCGTAATGCAGTGGATTTACTGATGACTTCAACTATGATTTCTGGTGGTTTGGTAAGAAATCTTTCATTGGTTTCGCCACAAATCAGGACAACATCCGGACGAAGGATAGTGTCTTCGGCTATTTTGTAATCTATTTCCCCCAAGACTTCACACTGTTCACATTCTTCTATTTCCAGTCTCAACCTGTATGCTATCTCATAAGCCAAAGCCTGATGTATCCGGAGCGGAGCCGGAACCATAGCGCAGGCTATCCCGTCCATCAATTCCCATCTTCCTTCCCACTCTACATAATCATCGTAAGTGTAGTGAGGTAAGTATTCTTTTTGTAACCTTCTCATCATCTGGCCCCTTCCTTGATTCCGTAAAAACCGGCCATAAGCGGTGGATGAAATTCATTGAGCTATAATGTCCTCACCCATACCTTTTTCCCGTCTGACACTACCACGATCCTGAGAATATTTTCAAAGCCCCGTGCCTCAAGCTCCTTTGCGTAAGCCCTGGTATTTATCTGCTCCATGGCATCTTTTATTGCCTTTTCAGGCTCTTCCTCGTAAAAACCGGTTATGCTCTTCATCTCCATGAGGATGGCGGGCCTGGTTCTGTCCTCCCTTGGTGTCACGAGCACATCATAACGACCGTAACCAAGCTCCCTGTTTGAGCTTATTTCGTATTCACGCCCAAGGTTAAGCAGCAACCCAAGCACAAACGCCTGGTAAACCGCCTCAGGGTTCTTGCCCTTGGTATCAAAAAATGAGAGCGTTGTGATAACAAATTCGTTCAGCAGGCGTTCAAACTGGTCAAGGTTGCCTTCAACCAGGGCGTTTAACATTGTAACCAGTTTTTGGTTGCCAAACGATTCCTCAAGCCAGGAAGCAATGATATTCTCGAATATATACCTTACTTCCTCGTTTGGAACGGTGAGACGGCATTTCAACATCCGCGGGGCAGGAATTTCCTCAATGCATTTCAAGTAGCCGCTAAAAAAGAGAAGACTATAGATATACCTGCCTTTGCCCTTGATCTCAGGGAAAACTATATTCTTGTCTATGACTGACTCTATGGATTTTCCTGCAATCAGTTTTTCAATATTTTCCCTGACCTCCAACCCACCATCTATGATAAGCTCCTTAATCAGGGCATTGGAAGAGGTATTGGCCCAGTATGGCTCAGGATGATCAGGACGCTGATTGATGAAATTAAGTATGGACCACGGATTGAAGATGGTACTATCACCGAACCTGTAACCATTATACCAGGAATCCACCTGGTCAAGCCGGTCTTCCATGTCATAATCCGCAAGTAATGATTCCAGTTCATCCCTGGTAATACCGAACTTGTCAGAAAAAGGCCTTTCAAGGATTGTATAAACATCCAGGTTATTCAGATCAGAAAATATACTCTCCCTTGCAACCCTGAGTATGCCCGTAATAACCCCCTTGTAAACATGCGGGTTGTCCTTCAGCCCCCCGGAAAGCAGCCCGCGCATGAAGGAAATCATCTCCTCATAGTAGCCATACTGCCACGCTGCATGAATCGGGGTGTCGTACTCATCAATGAGAATTACTGGCGGTGTACCACAAACCGAATGGAGAAACCTTGATAATTTCTGAAGCGAAAGTGAAAAATCAACTACGGCTCCATTAATATCTATAATTTTGTTGAAATATTCCCTATTGTCATCAATTTTATGCAATTCATTGATATGGCGCCGATACTCCTGGGAAATAATATCTTTGATTTTGTATAACGAATCTTCAAATTGTTGTTCTTTAACATCCTTAAAGGTTAAAAAAATAACCGGATATTTGCCGAAATGTTCCTGAAACTCTTCAGTATCCCTGATAGCAAGGCCATTAAACAACCTCTCCGCACGGGCCTTCTCCTCTGCAAATTCATGGCGCTCAAAAAAGTACCACAGCATGGAAAGGTTCAGTGTCTTACCAAAACGCCGGGGACGGGGGATGAGAAGAATTTCCGCCCCTGCCTCTATCACCTCCCGGATAAAAAGGGACTTATCAATAAAAAGC
>WFRQ01000601.1 GCA_015486425.1 Deltaproteobacteria bacterium
GCGATAGGGCTGAACCACCACCAGGATATGATCGGTTGCAGCTATAGTGCCCCTGCCAAGGTGTTCCACCCCTGCCTCCATGTCTAATATCACATCCTCATCAGGGGAGAGAAGAAGCATGTTCAGAAGATTTCGAAGCACTGCGTTTTCAGCGCAGGCGCAACCGGCGCCTCCCTGCTGAATAGCGCCCAGTACCATGAGGCTGATATTATTGTGTTTTACAATAAATTTTTCAGGCAGGTCCGAAACCTTGGGGTTCATGTTGTAAAACGCCCCTTCACGCTCAGTGCGCTCCTGAAGCAGCTCTGTCATGCTGGCAACAGGCTCAGGCACCTGATCTTTCGGAAAACCAAGGAGCCTTGCAAGGTGAGGACTTGGGTCAGCATCTATGGCAAGAACTCTCCTGCCCTGACTGGCCAGGGCATTAATCAGAAAGGCGCTGATGGTACTCTTTCCAACCCCGCCTTTTCCACATATAGCTGTTTTCATAAGTTTGTTTTCCTGTCACGTCTTAACAATGCAGTGCAAATTTTTTTTGTGTGCAGGGGATTCCGGCTCATGCCCTTTTGCACACCCCTCCTCTTCTCGGGTCTCCGGCACAGCCTCCTGCAGGCTCCACTGCATGAACCCCTCCAAAATATACATCAAGCTCATTCCATACGTTGATTGGCCCGATTTTTTTCACAGTATCAAGTGCGCTCTCCCCATAACCGGGCTCAACCTGGAACACAGACGAATCCCAGTGAATACGGGGAGCATGAACTGCCTCTGAAATATCCATGCCAAAATCAATATAGTTTACCATAACCTGCATGATGGCAGTACGGATCCGCTTGCTGCCCCCGCTTCCAAGCACAAGATCCACACCATCAGGCCCTGTGACAAGAGACGGAGACATCATTGACGAGACCCGGATGCCGGGAGGGGAGCTGTGAAACCCTTCAGGATGAAGGTCATCCTCTCCCATCATGTTGTTCAGCATGATACCCGTGCCAGGAATGAGGTAGCCGGACCCCTCGCCGTTGGAGCAGGTCATGGCCGCAACATTACCCTTTGAATCACTGACACTTATGTGTGTGGTGCCCCTGCTGAAAAGACGAAGACATGTGTTAGAGGCGGCAGGCATTGATAAAATCCTTTTGGCAGCCTCATCATACCATCCATTTTTTATCCTGTCAGGAGAATCCATACCTGCTGCCCGCGCACCATCAACCTCTTTCATACATGCGCAGAGCGCTGACACATGCCCTGGCGAACCCCAGCCACTGTCCCTGAAATCAAGGCGTTCCAGCAGGTTCACGGCAATGGCAATAAGCGGGCCGCCTGATGATGGCGGACAGTTGGTGAGAATTCTCCTGTTGCGATAAACAGTTTCAAGAGGCTTTCTCTCAATGACCCTGTAGGACTGCATATCTTCCATTGTGAGAAGGCCGTCTTCCCTTGCCATCTCTTCTGTCATAAGCCTTGCGGTATGGCCAGAGTAGAGGGCGTCAGCGCCAAGCTCCGGGAGCCGTTTCAGAAAGGCCGCAAGTTCGGGATTTTTGAGCAGGTCCCCTGCCTTCAGATAGTCTCTGCCTGTGCCGAAGATATCAGTGCCCCTGCTGGTGAGTGTCATAATGGGGCGAAGCAGGTCAAGAAAATATCCCTGATGATAATTAAGACGAACCCCGTTTTCTGCAAGGGCTATGGCTGGCTCAAGGATACGCTCAAGCGGAAGAGTGCAAAGCCTTTTGTAAACATGCAGAAAACCCTTGAGATTTCCAGGCACAGCCGCAGAGCCCATTCCCACATTGAAAATCTGGTCAGAGCCTGGGAATTTTACAGTCACAGGGAAAAAGTGCGGCTCCCTGCCATCTGTGTTTTCAATACCCCTGCCTGGAGTATCCACAAAAAAATCAAAAAGAATTTCCTCTCCCTGTGCACTCCGTGTCAGAAGGAATCCTCCGCCCCCAAGGCTGTTCAGCGCAGGCTCTGAGACTGCGCTGGCAAACCCTGCGGCCACAATGGCATCAAAGGCATTGCCGCCTGTTTCAAGAATTTCCATGGCAGCATCTGTAACGGCCTGGTGGCCTGATGCTGCGGAATTATGATATTTCATGTCCAGAATTCTGCTCTCTCCTGCATTATTATTTCCTTCAGGCTGCCGGTCTGGTGATATATTCTCCGCTGCCGGTTGGCACTGCAGCCCCGCGCTAACATCCCCTCAATGACATCAACCTGCTTCCCGGCCCTGAACCGTTCCAGGAAAGGAACAAGTCTGTCAATGAGCTGCCTCACTGCATCTGTCGCTGAAACCCGCCGGGCGCCAAACGGATCCACAAAACTGGCCTCAAGACCATAACGAACCGCCTGCCACTTGTTGCTGTTTATTATTGCCCGGTTAACAGGCTCAATGTGTTCTGCCTCTTCAGCCAGCATAAGGGCTGATGCCTGTATCATTGCGGCCATTGCGATTATGCAGGAATACCGCGAAGGAACATCACATATTCTCACCTCTACTGTACCAAGCTCAGGGTGCGGGCGCACATCCCACCATATATCCCTTGCTGAACCTATTACCCCCACAGAGGACAGCAGCCTTACATAATCCCTGTACTCTGACCATGTTCCAAGGGCATCAGGCATGCCGGAGCGTGGCAGCGCCTCAAACAGTTTGGAGCGATATGAGCAAAGGCCGGTATCCTCGGATTCAAAAAAAGGAGATGACGCAGTAAGGGCAAGAAACAGCGGAAGCAGGGCACGCATCCTGTCAAATACCCTGATGGCAGTCTCTCCGTCAGGCATGCCAACGTGTACGTGAAGTCCCTGGGTAATCAGCCTCCTACCAACTATCTGGAGTTCATCGAGGATATCCCTGTATCTCTGTTCATCGCTGACCCTCTGGTCAGCAACCTGAGCATAGGGATGCAGGCTTGCAGCATGAGTCAGACAGCCTGACACTGATGCGGCGCTTTCAAGTGCCCTGATGGTTTCACCCATGTCAGCGTCAACACCAGCCGGATCCGGGCAGATGCCTGTGGTGACCTCCACCATTGACTGGATAAACTCCTTTTTGATCCTGTCACCATACCTGTCAGCGGTTATTGCAAGCACCTCCGGTGCGTTGTGGGTCAGGTCAAGAGTTTCAGTATCCAGGAGCTGGAATTCCACCTCTACCCCAAGGGTAAATGGCTCGCTGGTATAAAATTCAGGAATGTGTTCCATATGCCTGTGGCCTCTCAAAAATTTTTGTATCTGCTCAGAGGGTACCGCATCTGCTGCGTTGTCCGGGGCTCGAAGTACGGGAGTACGACTTCGCCCCCTCCGCCTTGCATCTGCAGCACCCTCTGAGCAGATACGTGTAAAGACAGAGGTTACCGCATCTGCCGCGTTGTCCGGGGCTTGAAGTACGGTAGGTACGACTTCACCCCCTTTGCCTTGCATTTGCAGCAC
>WFRQ01000602.1 GCA_015486425.1 Deltaproteobacteria bacterium
CATTCATAATATCAGTTTAGTATTCATACAGTCCTGCTGATACCTGATTGGAGCTATTGTTCGGATTTGCCGCATATCCGCTTTTATAAATAGCTCAAGGCTGAAAGCTGAAAGCTCAAGGCTGAAAGCTCAAAGCTCAAAGCTCAAAGCTGAAAGCTCGAGGCTCAAAGTAAAAGGAAGTTCTAATTTGCTGGTTACCAAACTCCAGTTTGGGAACTATAAACTGGAAGCTCCTGCTTCCCCACTTCCTTAGAGAACAAAATTTAATAAACTGCAAGAACGTATTTTCATCGTTCGTTGTGCCCGCTCAGGGAATGCTGGTTTATCCGAAAATAGCTCAAAGCTGAAAGCTCAAGGTTCAAAGCTCAAAGCTGAAGGCTGAATGCTCAAGGCAAGTAAAAGGATTGAAGATATGATTTTTTACCTTTTCCCTTCTATCTTCCGCCTTTGAGCTTGGAGCCAACTTTCATGCTAAGGGGTGCAAGATGCCTTGTAATGAAAGTTCAGGTGATAGATTTTGCTGTGTTGCCCATTAAACAATTCTGCGACTGGAGCCAGTCACAATTGCTGAATTGAGCGTCTGCCGAATTTGCCCTATATCCGCTCGGTTCAGGATAAATTTAATCGTCAGGGTTGAAGCTTAGGCTTCATGTGGTCGATGTGAAATAAAAAGTGCTGGAGGGATCCCAAATGAAAAGAAGTACCGTATCTGACCATTCAGGCAGGTTCCGGGTTTTTTTATTCATGTTCATGATAATCGCTGTCACAGGCAGCGTCATGGTGTCTGAGTGCTGGTCAGGTTCGAATCACAGTGATACGCAGACAGTCGCAGGTGATAATGCAGCGGTGCAGTCAGATAACGGCTCTGGGCAGGGTAATGATTACATGACCGATGAGGAAGACCTCGATGACTGGGAAGACCTCGAGGAGTCCTCTGATATCTGGGATCCTTTTGAGACATTTAACCGGTACATGTTTACCTTTAACGATCGTCTTTATTTCTGGGGCGTGAAACCGGTTGCCACAGCATATTCATGGGTAATGCCCGAGCCCTTGAGGGAGAGTGTTTACAATGGGTGGCAGAATCTGGCCACACCTGTGAGGGTGGCCAACTGTATTCTTCAATTGAAGTTCAAGGATGCCGGTGTTGAGATTGCGCGGTTTTTTATCAATTCCATAATGGGCATAGGCGGGCTGGGGGATCCTGCCGAGAGAATGTTTGATCTTCATCGCTCAGATGAGGACCTCGGGCAGACATTTGCAACGTGGGGCGTAGGATTCGGCCCATATCTGGTGCTTCCCTTTATAGGTCCTTCATGCCCGAGAGACGCCATTGGTCTGCTCGGTGATTCCTATCTCTATCCTTTGAATTATTATATAGGCAAGTTCTGGCAGAACGCTGCCATACGTGCTGGCAAGGAGATGAATCTTCGATCCCTTCGGCTTGGTGAATATGAAGATTTCAAGGCGGCTTCTCTTGATCCTTACGTGGCTGCACGTTCTGCATACTATCAGTACCGCAAAAATTCTGTTGAAAAAACCTCGGATTATTTCAAGTCCTTTACTCTCCAGTAAATCTGCAGGTCATGATTTAAATCAGGCAAAATACTTTTTCAACCTCAATCCAGGTCCAAATATTTAAACGCACAGTTCAGTTTTTACAGGGGATATATGACTGAAAAACAGCAGATATCGGCTGGCGTGGTGGTGGCGCTCAGCAATGAGTATATGGTAATGCCAGGCAAGCCTCAGTTGTGGAAGCTGGACCGCATGCCGGTAAAACTGGTCCGCAATAAGCTTGATAGAAGCATTGCCGTTGTTCAGTCAGGTATTGGCACAGAGAATGCCAGGCATGCCGCATCCATGCTCATTGAGGCAGGGGCCGTGCGTCTCGCCTCATCCGGAGTTGCTGGAGGGCTTGATCCAGGTTTGAAATCCGGTGATGTGGTGGTTGCAACCACTGTTCTTTCTCCGAGAAGAGGCGGGTCTGTGTACATAATAAGGTGCGATGAAAGCCTTTCAGATGCCATGGCTCAGCGTCTTGAGGCCCAGGGTATAGCAGTAAGGCGCGGGCCGATATTTACATCGTCAGATGCCCTGTGCTCGGTTCAGGAGAAACGCCGTCTGTTCAGGGAAACAGGCGCGCTTGCCGTGGACATGGAGGCTGCAGGAGTTGCAGGCGCAGCTCTCGGTTTTGGCGCATCTCTTCTGGTTATAAAAGTGGTGTGTGATGAGGCCGACACTGCGGTGCCGGAGGAACTGGCAGATGCCCTGCGCCTTGACGGCAGTGTAAATATACTCAAGGTATTTAAGTCAGTATTCAGGAAACCTTCACTTTCCAGGCGGCTGATTTCCATGGACAGGCAGTTTAATGCAGCAACAGCAGCGCTTGAAAAATGCTGGGGCATCTGCGTTGATCTCATGTAAATGGCTTCGAGCCCCCGACAACGCAGCAGATGCGGTACCCCCTGAGCAGATACGGATTACGTTTTCTTAAGCTCGTCCAAGCCCGCAGCAAGACATCTGAAGCTGAGAGAAAAGGCCGGGGTAGCCTGCATATAGCGACAGTACTCTTCCCCGAACTTTTTCTGACATTCCGGCTCTTCAATAACTAACACAAACCAGAATGCAGCCAGTACGGCCCATCCGCATGCTGCCACAGCGATTATTGAGCCTGAGAGAAGTGCCAGCCCCACAGGGATCATGGTAAGCCCCAGGTGCTGAGGGTGCCTCATGCATGAATATATCCCGCAGGTGACCATCCGGTCAGGCCATATACTGGTATGGCCCTCTGTATGGCCGAATTTTTTAAGCGATTTCCCAGCCACTATATGGATAGTCAGGGCCCAGCAAAGAACTATGGTTCCTGCAACAGCAGACCAGATGCCAAGGCTGTTAAATGTGCCGCATCTGTCAGATATAATGTGGGCTGACCAGAAAACCAACAGCCATACCAGAGGCCAGAAGAAGAATTTCCACAGCCCCTTTTCAGTTTTTTTCTTTCTGGTATCTTTCACTTATCATCCTCCTGCAGTAATGCAGGCACAGCAGATTATGCCTGAATATCTACGCTGCATCATCCATGTCGTTTCAGGACAGCAATTAAGGATTGTCAAACATGTCACATCAACTGATTGAAGTTATCCTGCCTCAGGGCAGGGCGGAGGCCGTTTCTGAACTCCTTCACGATACACCTGTTACAGATGCATGGCATGTAA
>WFRQ01000603.1 GCA_015486425.1 Deltaproteobacteria bacterium
AGCGTAGAATTGTACTATCCACTATACACTCTGCCAAAGGCCTTGAGTGGAAGGCGGTTTATATAATTTCAATGGCTGAAGGCCGGTTCCCCTCCCCTGCTGCCCTGAATTCCGCTGATGACATCGAGGAAGAACGGCGGCTGTTCTATGTTGCGGCCACCAGAGCAAAAGATCTCCTGTTCTTCTGTTATCCCACGTTCATTAATATGTCAGGAGCCGGGCTTATACCTGCACAACCATGCCGTTTTCTTCAGGAGATTCCGTCCATTCTGATGAAATCATGGCATACGGAAACCAAACAAAGAGAAGCTGCACTGGAGAGCAGGCAGGAACAGAACAATTATCATAACGCTGCTCAACTCTCTGATTCATCGTCAGGGAGTAATAGTAAAGGCGAACATAAATTCAGGCCAGGGACAAAGGTGAGACATTCCACCTTTGGTCGTGGAACTGTTGTGCAGATAGTTTCCAAAGACAAGATCAAGGTCCTTTTTGATGTGGGTGGGACCAAGACCCTTCACCTCAAATATGCACCTCTCAGCGTAGTCTGACAGGTGGAAATTATTTCACAAACTCGAGGATAATTTTTTTCTGATTATCCACCATTTTTTATATTTCAGTAAACAATAGCGCATTTAAAAGGATTTTATGCACGTATTTGGAATGGCATAGTAATTGCTATTTATGTTGATTGTTTTCCTATTATGTTCAGGTAATGGAGCTGTGGGAGTTTTTTAAATTATGAGGAGAGTATGAATTATGAAGAAAATTTCTGTTGTTATGTTCAGCCTCTTATTTTTAACAGGCAGTTATTGTGCAGTATGGGCAGGAAACAATGCGGGAGCTGCATTCAAGGCGTGGCCGGATACAGGGCAGGAAGAATGTTATGACAATTCAAGCACGATAGGGAACGACAACTGGCCTGAAAAAGGGGAACCCTTTTACGGTCAGGACGCTCAGTACCAGGGCCCATTCCGTTCGTATACGAAATTGGGAAGAAGTGAGGATGGGGAGCTTATCGAACTGCCGAAAGAAGCATCCACTGATGACGGCTGGCTGATGACCAGGGATAATGTCACCGGGCTGATATGGGAAATCAAGCAAAACAGAGACGGTACGGAAGACCATGGGAACCCTCATGACGCTGATAACCGATACGATTGGTGTGATACAGATGAAAACACTAATGGTGGTGCCGAGGGGTGTAATTCTACCAACAACATGGAAGAATTTATTAACCAGTTAAATGCCATGCAGTATGGTGGTTTCTCAGACTGGCGCATGCCAACTGTAAAGGAGCTGGCTACTCTTGTCAATATCGGCGGAAAATTTGATGTTGATGGTGATAATTCCATTGATCCGGCCATTGATACAGACTTTTTCCCTGAAACCATGCCATACAATTACTGGTCTGCAACTACTGACATGACTGATCAAGAAAATGCCTGGTACGTGTGTTTTGACAATAGATGTGTATACGAATTGATGCCTAAAAATAAACCTGTTTACGTGCGTGCTGTAAGAGGAGGCAGGTCGGTTACAGAGGATAGATTTATTGATAATAAAGACGGCACGGTTACAGATAAGGTTACCAGCCTCATGTGGCAGAAGTGTCTTATGGGCCAGTCTTACAATGATATAACTGATGAATGCGAGTGGAATCCAAACTCAAACGGTTATTATATGTGGGAAGAAGCCCTTGAGCAGTGCTCGGAACTGGAACTGGCAGGGTTTGATAACTGGCGTCTCCCCAACAGGAATGAACTGATGTCAATTCTATATTACAGTTCTTATGCTCCGGCATACGATGCTTCCGTATTTCCGAATATGTTCCCTGAAGATTCCAACTCATGCAGTGGTAATTTCTACCCTTACACTTTCTGGACGTCTTCAACTGCCTTTGAGTACGATTTTAATTTTAACGCTCAGCCCACATCGGCTTTTTTTGTTGATTTTTGCATGGGAACACTATGTTCTTTGGATAAAACTGGTTGGTTTGGGACATTGCGTGCCAGATCAGTTCGGTCAATGGACGTAGATGGCGATCATGATTATGACAAGGACATTGACGGCGCTGACCTAGCCAATATGGCCTACTATTCAAAATTTGGCAACGGATATGATGCTGTATGTGACCTTAATTATGATCACTGGATTACCAGCGAAGACATAGAAGAGTTTGCAAAGAATTTTGGAAGAGTTCAGGAGACGCCTGTATATTATTGAAACGCTCAATCTATGTGCTGCACCTTGCTGCTCACGGGCTGGGTTGTACTCAGCCCGTGAGGCATCTGTACCATTCAGGTACGCCTTTTTTCTCCCTCACCTATCCCTTACGCAGCATCACCCTGCGTCCCGCGGCACATCCATCATACGCTGGACCGCCCGAAATGCCTTTACGCGTATTTCCTCCGGCACTTTTACCATGGGCTTTTCATTTTCAAGGGCTGCAAGCATGTGTTTCAATGTGGTTTTCTTCATATCAGCGCATATCATGTCAGGAGATGCGTGATAAAACTTCTTCTCAGGGTTCTGTTTCCTTAGCTGATGAAGAAGCCCGTTTTCAGTAGCCACTATAAATTCATAAGCATCAGACTTGGATGCATATACAAGCATTCCACTCGTGCTTCTGACCACATCGGCCATTTCAAGAACCTTCATATGGCACTCAGGGTGCGCCATTAGAAGCGCATCCGGATGCTCTGCCTTTGCACTGCGCACTGCTTCAACAGTCAAGTCATCGTGAACAGGACAGTACCCGTTCCAGTAGTGAATCTTCTGGTCCGTGTGGCGGCTTACCCATTGTGCCAGGTTTCGGTCAGGGGTCATAAGCACCTCATCTGCGCCTGTCCACTTGACCACCTGGATTGCATTGGCGGACGTGCAGCATATATCGCTCAGGGCCTTGACCTCTGCTGTTGAATTGACATAGGTGACTACAGGTACTCCCGGCAACTCCTGCTTCTTTTTTATAAGCTGTTCAGGAGTAAGCATGTCAGCCATGGCACAGCCTGCGTCAGGGACAGGGAAAAGAACCTGCTTGTCAGGGCAGACAATACTTGCTGCCTCTGCCATAAAGTGAACCCCGGCGAACACGATGATATCAGCATCAGTTTCTGATGCCTGGATGCTCAATGCAAGGCTGTCACCTGTGAGGTCTGCCACGTCCTGAACCTCAGGAAGTTCATAGTTATGGGCAAGAATTATGGCATTCTTCTCTGCCGCAACCGCACGTATTTTATCAAAAATTTCTCTTTTTTCTTGAGTCATGCTGTATTCCATTATAAATCGTATCTACTCACAGGGTACCGCATCTGCTGTGTTGTCAAGGGCTCGAAGTACGGGAAGTACGACTTCGCCCCCTCCGCCTTGCATCTGCAGCACCCTGTGAGCAGATACGCTGTGTAAATAGCGTCTTTCCGTTATGGGAATTCAACCTTGAGGGGGTGAGCAGTTACTATAAATATACGGTGAAATCGTATTATTCTGCTCTGTAAATTTCCACACCTGTCGGCGGTGTAAACTTGAACATATCTGCCGATAGATCCTGGTTTACCTTTATATCCCTGAACCTTATATGGGTTCTGCTTGAAAGTTCGTCACTTATCCACATCTCCTGGATAAGATGTGTATCCGGGTCTATTATCAATTTCAATTCATTAAGATTTCCACTCTTTTTTTTGGGTTCCAGTCGAAGACACCAGCTCTTGCCAAGCCCGCACTGTTTATCAGTGCTGACATTGAAAAATGTCTCAAGAGAACCCTTGCCAAAGAAAAAGGCCCTGCTTACCTCGGATGAGAGAAAACGCTCTCTGGGAAGCACCATAACCTGGTCTGCCTCTTTCTCATAAACATATACCTCTGCGCCGCTGGTGACAATAAGCTGGGGATCAGGCTTTTCATACTCCCAACGCATCATCTCGGGACGCATGAAATATACCTTTCCTGATGCCATAACAGGCTGTGAAGCTCCTGGGCTGTAGGTCTCCTGGGTAAAAAGCGCGGAAATGTCCCTGGTACTGTCATATCGCTGCTGAACAAGTTTAAGCACATAGGCTACAGTCACTGTCTGGCTGCCTTCAGCATCAGCCGAAAGCGGTACAAATGCGACGTATAAAAACAGCCCTATTAAGTAAAAAACGGTTAAATTTGAGAATTTTTTCATTTTATTCCATGAGAATAGTAACTATTCAGCAAAAACAATAGTGACGTTTTGAGTGTATTCATAGAATTTCACTGTTATACTGACTGCCATAAACGGCCTGCCAAAAAAGAATTTTTAAGTAAAAAGTTACACTAATTTGAACGATTGTCAGGACTAACCATATATTATCCGTGATGAACCGGCAACTTGAAACCACTAAATACTGTAACTGCTGACCGTCACTCCTGTTTGATTATTGCCCTATGCCTACGGTTATAACA
>WFRQ01000604.1 GCA_015486425.1 Deltaproteobacteria bacterium
GCCAGGGAGTCACGCGTTATACCGGCATTGTGCACAACGCCGTAGGGTGTGCCGGAATCAACCAGTGCAGAAAGGGCATCCTGAGCTGCATTGGCATCTGCCACGTCAAAGGGCAGCAGCTCACACTTCCTGCCAAGAGCCACTATATCATCCCTCACCTGCCTGGCCCGGTCATGGGCAGACCTGTAGTTCAGCCATATATCAAAGCCGGACCTGGCAAGACGGCAGGCGATTGCCGCTCCTATGCCGCGGCTCGCCCCTGTAACCAGCACAGCCCGACTGCCGCCTGCACTGTCTGATGCTGTTGTCATCTGCTTCAGCTATTTCCAGGATTATTCTACTGTCTGCTCTTCCGGATAATAGCCTGTAACTGTAAGCACCCTGCCATCGTTGCCAAATGCCACTACAAATTCTCTGAATCTGTCATACCAGTAGTTCCACTCATTAGCTGTCATTGGATCAGGTGTAACAAATTCCGGCGGATAACCTATTGCAATAAGCACAGCCCTTTTAGTCATGCCGGGATGTACCACGCCCTCTTGAATACCCTTCCGGTCAATTTCCGACATTGCGCTTATCTCTCTCTTAAGGGGTTCCACATCAGCGAGGAGAAAGCGGCCCAGGTGTTCTTCAGGAGTTGTCACCTCAAGCGTCCTTCCATGAAATGCGTAAGGATATTCAACACCCGTAGCCAAATCCTGGAATATTACATGGTGACCGTCAAGTTCAGCTATCTTCATGGCCGTGCCCCATTTGAGCATTCCCCCGGGCAGGTGATAATTCACAGAGGAAAGGGCATTATTTTTTTCCACATCAGGGAAGAGATTGCAGCCAAGGTACCATGTTTTACCCTGCATGGCCTGAAGCTCTTCACTCTCCACAGGTTTACTGCAACTACAAACCATTGAAGAAACTGCAAAAATCGTCAAGAATACTACCAATGCCTTGAAAAGGTTACCAATACCGTTTTTCATAATCACCTCCATGCCTGTAGCTCGTGAACTGAATTGAGGAAAAATTAATCCCACGCGGTCCTGTGCAGCACCGCCCCAATTATTTTACAAATCTTGTAACTGCCCCCCCATCCTCCAGGATGGATTCCCATAACGGAAAGTCGCTTTTCACACAACAATTTTTGGACAGCCCCTTAAATACATTCAACCTCTATCAGGGCCGTACCGAAATCAGCGCTGCCAACCCACGAGGCCCGGCGATGACGCCCTTTCAACACACCTGATACTACATCATTCAGCGACAGGGCATACCCGAAAGGCACCCCGGTATCACTGACTGACTTGCCTGGATACCTCTCTGTCAATCTTAAAAGCAATTCTTCCGGGCTGCAAGCACACAGGTTCAATTCAGGTCCATGAAGCAGTGCGGCAGGCCGGGCTATCACATCAGGCCGGGCTACAATCCAGGCAACTGCGCCGGTCTGCCACCTGAGGTGCGCTTCTGACTGTCCTGTGGAAAACCGGGCATGCACTGCCCTCATGAACCTGCTTTCAACCTCACTTCCAACAACTATGGCCATATCGGCCAGGCCTCCATCCATGCAGCAGCGGGCCTCTGAAAGGGCAGTTATAAATGGCCATGCAAAATCTGTTATGGTAAAAGCAGGACCAGTGACATCAAACAGACGGGATATATATCCTGCCACTGTATTATGTACCGAATGGGAAAACAGGGTAGGGGAACCTGCGCCGCCATCATTTTCGTACAGGGAATCCACAAACGCAAGATTAGTCTCCAGTGTTCCCATGCCCAGGCCGATTACAACAGCGCATCTGCTCAAATCAGCAGGCAGTCCGTTATGTTCAAGCTGGGCCATGCAGCCGCACACCGCAGTTACTGCCATTCTGGTAAGCGCATCAGCCCTTCGAAGCGGACGCGCAAATTCACGCGGAACGTCATGACAACCTGAAGGCGTTACTGCGCAGGCAGCGTGAAGATTAACAAGGCCGGTCATCTATCTGATACCCATTCAATGCCGGTCAGCGCCTCAATTACAAGAGCGGAATTACCCCCGCCAAAGGCAAGGGACTGGCTTATACCTGTACGGCCTGCAAGTTCGGCGTGCGTGCCCTCAGTAAGCACAGGGAAAGAAAGTTCAGGGTCCAGCGTGCGGCATCCGGCGGTTCCGGCAGTAACTCCTGCACCAAGGGTTGTGAGAGTAAGCACTGCCTCAACAGCCCCAGCAGC
>WFRQ01000605.1 GCA_015486425.1 Deltaproteobacteria bacterium
ACATCTTCTATCAGTACCACATCAAGCTGCCGGAGTGGTTGCGGTATGTGGGGTGAATATGAAGAAGATTCCTTTTCTTTTTTAAGACGCCATATTTCAGCGCTGTCACCAGCAATGACCCCTGTGGCAAGATGGCCGTCACATGCCTCCAGTTCCCTTTCAATGGCAGCGCTTACCTCTTCAGGCCTTTTGCCCTGCAGTGAGCAAACACTGGTAATATTAAAAAATTCACTGGCCTTTTTCCTCAGGTCTTTCCAGTCGGTTTTTTCTTCCATGCTTACAATCCTGTGGGTGGGAAGCACGATAAGACCAGGGTCTTCAGCGTCCACAAGGTATGTCATGATGTAGTTAAAAGGCATGGAATCTGCGTCCGGCCCGGCATACTGGTCGCGCATGAAATTGCGGTACTTGAGGGCAGTGGTATATCTGTGATGACCGTCAGCAATGTAAAGCGGGGAGTTTTCAAGGGCCTCCATAATGGCCCTGTTGGAAATATCGTCTGTAATTGTCCTGACCCGGTGGGTATTGCCAAGGGTATCAATAACTTTCTGCTCTCCTGTTCCCCTGGCTGATGCAAGTGTTTCAGCCACGGTGTGGCTGTGTCGGTACAGCATGAAAATCGGGCTGAACTGTGCCCCTGCAGCCTGGGTCAGACTGAGCCTGTCCCGTGTTACCTTGTCAAATGTCTTTTCATGGGGAAGAATCTTTTTTTCATCCCAGTCTGCAAGCCTTACCAGCGCTATGAAGCCCTTTCTGCAGAAATTTTTCGATCCTGATTTGTAATCTATATCATAGGCATAAAAGGCAGGCACTCTGTCCTTTACCATAATGCCATTGCTGATCCAGGAAGAGAAGATGGAATCAGCGCATCTGTAGGCATCGTCTGTATCAGCGCACATGGACGCGTCAGGAAGCTCCACGGAAAATATGTTGTTTGGATTAAGGCTGACGATCTGGTCGCGCTGCTTTTTGTCAACAATGTCATATGGAGGCGCAACAAGGGTACTTAAAGGGCCTGCCTTTTCAGTGTCATAGCGCAGGCCCTTGAAAGGCTTTATTTCGGTCATGGTTTTATTACAGTGAGGTTCTGTTTGTGTTTACGGAATATGCCGGGGTTCAGTGGCAGCCTGACACAGGAGTCAGGAAAAATCCAGCCTGCTTATCCTGTTTCTGCCAGACTGCTTTGCAAGGTACAACGCTTTATCCACCCTTGCAATAATTGAGGTCTCGTCATCCTGTTCATGCAGGTCAGTCACGCCTGCGGAAATGGTAAGGGAAATGGAGATATCATTGTTTTTATCCACAAACAGATATTTGGCTATTTTTTCACGCATACGTTCCGCAAATTTTTCCGCCTGATCACAGTTAATATGGGGGAGTATGCCAAGGAACTCCTCTCCGCCATATCTGTAGATTGAGTCTGATTCCCTCACACTGTCCTGGATGAGTTTTGCCGTTATCTTGATAATGGAATCTCCAACCAGGTGGCCATATACATCATTGACATTCTTGAAATGGTCAATATCAGCCATAAATATTGAAACAGGATATTTGTAGCGTCTTGACCGGGCGATTTCTTTTTTTAAATCCTTGCTGAGAGCGCCGCGGTTCAGAAGCCCGGTTAAAGGATCAATTCTCAACTGACTCTGCAACTCGTTTATTATCACTGTCTGCTTGGCAAGCTTGTCTTCAACTTCTGAAGAATGAGACAGGAGTTCTATGTTTGAGGAGAGCAGCGTATCCAGTTCCCTTTCAAATTCCGGGTCTTCAACCGGCATTTTGCGGATGTTTTCAATGCTGCTTGCCATGGTTTCCGTGTGCTCCCTGGCGCCGGAGACAAACATGTTTACAGTGTCCTGAACCCCGTCAAGGATCTCATCTGCCTTGTCCAGAAATTCCTCAGCCAGCTTGTTGGTACTGTCCATATTGGCGTGCTGTTGCAGCAGGATTTCGTCATATCCACTTTTGTGGGCTATCTGCCAGAATTCAGCGCTGTAGATATCAGGCCATGGCAGCAGATTACGCCCCACAATCTGTTTAAGTGCTTCACGAGCAGTATCTGTTACCTGGCGTGTAATGGCAATGTCTGTTTTTCCCTGTTTCTCTTTCGCTGTCTGATTATCAGATGACATGATATATCGATCCTCACATGAGTATGCCAGAGACTGCTACCGGGTCAGTGGCAGGGCTTCCTGCAGATTCCATCTGCTGCATGGTTCAGGGGGGCTTCCATGCCGCCAGTTTTTCATAACACTGTCTTTGAAATTCTGATGACATTTCAAACATAATCCCACATACAGTATATTTTCAATCTCTTTCCGGCTGAATGTCCTGAGTCCGGGACGTGATGTATGTACAAGTGGTTTTCCTGTTATATCCACAAATGCGTCAAGGGGGTGGTTCAGACCGGTTATTGCAGGCTGTGACCACATTGCCTGCATGAAATTCCATGTGCCGCGCATGTATGTCAGTGTGCCGGTGCCAAGCCCCACGGCCCGCGGGTCTGTGTGACAGGAGACGCATGTTCTGCCCTTTTTATCAGTAGAATGAGGGTCCATTGTGGAGACAGTAAGTCTCACAAAATCTCTTTTCCATCTGCCCCCTTCATCCAGAAAGGAGATGAAGTCCTGTCAGCCCGGAACGAGAATGACTATTTTCCCCTGCTGATTCTGGTCTGACAGCCTGTTATCTGTAGAATCTCCTGACATGCCGTGTTTGGACATGATTCCAAGCGGTGGCGCATTAAACCGCATGAATGATTTGAATTCGGTCCATCTGCCTGGCGTCTCCCTGCCCCTTATCTTGTCCATCTGCGTCTCTGCCCGATTATACTGGACGTGACATCCGTAACACTGTGGTACCCATGGGCTGTGGCAGGCCTGGCAGGAAAGCCGTCTGTGCGCAGGCTGCATGCAGTTGTCAGGTGAGGGGGCATGCAGCGGGTGGAGTTTCCTGTCTGCAAGTCCCTTTATGAAGTACTGCCC
>WFRQ01000606.1 GCA_015486425.1 Deltaproteobacteria bacterium
AACGAACAGGCAAGATTGACCTGAGGGCAAGCCCTTCAGGCAGGGGAGGAGCCGGCAGCGGGAGCAGAATATCGCCACCGGCGCCAGGACCACGGCAGTCTGCCCCCCGGCCTCACACCCCGTCTTCTCCAAATGTGCCTCACCGGCCTGGAGATTATATCTGATGCTGTCTCAATAGTTATGGATTAAACGCTCAATCCAGCGTAAACAGAGAGGGATCAAAATATGAACACAAAATCAATTTACATCGCTTCCATGGAGCCTGGCAGCGGAAAGCTCATGGTGGCTCTCGGTTTCATGGAGTTTGTATCAAGGCTTGTAGGTAATGTCGGGTTCTTCAGGCCTGTAATAAGACGCACCTCGCCCCGCGACAATGACGTTGCCACTATCCTTTCGCTCTATAACCTGGACATGGAATATGAGGATGCCTTTGCATTTCATGTAGATGAAGTAGAGGCCATGGCTGCAGACGGGCGTGGCAAAGAGCTGATCCAAAGCATTATAGAAAAGTACAAGTATGTTGAATCAAAATTTGATTTTGTGATATGTGAGGGGTTTGAAACATCAGGATTTGTGGCCAATTTCGATTTTGATGCAAACCTTGAAATAGCCAAAAACCTTGGCGCTCCTTTCATTGGCACTATTAATGGCAGGGAAAAGGACCTGCAGGCCGTGCTCGATGCTGTGCGCCTGGCATCTGACAGCATTTCCGGGGAAGGGGTAACACACCTTGCCACAATAGTGAACCGCCTTGACGAAAGCGTGCTGAATCAGGTGCGCAGTGCAATAAAAAAGCGCGGTAAGCATGAGACCCCTGTGTATCTATTCCCCGAAGTGGTGGAACTTGCCAGCCCCACTGTGGGAGAAATAAAGGATCAGCTTGGTTGTACCATGCTGCGCGGTGACAACAATGGTCTGCTTCGCACAGTACGTCATTTCAAGGTAGCTGCCATGACCCTGGATAACTACCTCCATTATATAGAAGAAGATGATCTCATCATAGTTCCAGGGGACAGGGCTGATATCCTCCTCGGCACTCTTTCCACCTTTTATTCAGGGACATTTCCCAATATTTCAGGAATACTCCTGTCAGGCGGCCTTGTACCCTCCAGGACAGTCATGCGGCTTATTGAGGGGTTCAGACAGCTTCCTGTACCCATCATAGGCGCAGAGGGAGATACCTTTACCACTGCCATGAAGGCCAGCAGTGTGCCTGCCCTGATCCGGCATGAAAACCCGCGAAAGGTTTCACTTGCCCTTGGTGTATTTGAATCAAACGTGGATCAGAAGGAGCTGGAAAAACGCATAGCCATCACTCGCTCTTCTATCGTAACTCCCATCATGTTTGAATACAGCCTGTTCGAAAAGGCAAGACAGCATAAGCAGCATATTGTACTACCCGAAGGTGTAGAAGACAGGATACTGCAGGCAGCCGATCTCCTGCTCCGGCGTGAAGTGGTTGACATAACGCTTCTCGGTGACGAGGACAGGATACAGGAAAAGGCATCCCTGCTTGGTGTGGATATAGAGGGAGCCAACATCATAAATCCCCATTCATCTGATTTAACGGAAAAATTTGCCAGTGAGCTGTATGAGCTCAGGAAGCACAAGGGCGTCACTCCGGATGCGGCCCTTGATGCCGTTCAGGGACGAAATTACTTTGGCACCATGCTGGTGTACAAGGGCATGGCGGACGGCATGGTTTCAGGCGCTGTACATACCACAGGTGATACAATCCGGCCTGCCCTGCAGATAATCAAGACAAAACCTGGCTGTTCAATTGTCTCCAGCGTGTTTTTCATGTGTCTCGCAACGAGGGTGCTGGTGTACGGAGACTGTGCAATAAACCCTGATCCCGATGCTGCACAGCTTGCAGAGATTGCCATGAGTTCTGCTGATACTGCCAGCATGTTCGGGATTACTCCGCTTGTTGCCATGCTTTCATACTCCACCGGCCAGTCAGGGAAAGGTGTAGATGTGGATAAGGTGAGGGAGGCAACGGAGATCGTGAAGCAGAAGCGGCCTGACCTCCTTGTGGAAGGCCCCATACAGTACGATGCTGCAATTGACCCGGAAGTGGCAAGGAAAAAGCTCCCGGGCAGCAAGGTGGCAGGCAGGGCCACTGTCTTCATATTCCCTGACCTGAACACTGGAAATAATACCTACAAGGC
>WFRQ01000607.1 GCA_015486425.1 Deltaproteobacteria bacterium
ATACTCATGCCACACGTCAAAACCTCAAACCCTATCAAATCAATTCTCATTGCCATAACCACAACAGTATTGGTTATCTCCGCCACTGGCATTGCCATGGCTCATGCCCCTGTTCTCTGGTGCTATGTGGAAAACGGAAAGGTGCATGTAGAGGCATTTTTCAGTACAGGCGCCAAGATACAGGACGGCCAGATATTTGTGGTGGACAAGGATGGGAAAAAACTTCTTGAAGGAAGGACAAGCAAGGAGGGACTGTTTGAGTTTGATCCGCCTGTCAAAGATGACCTGACCATTGTTTTGAAGGTGGATTCAGGCCACAGTGCAGACTTTACCGTTACAAAACAGGATTTTATTGATGCTGAAAAAGAGGCGGAACAGCAGAAAAAGAAGTAGCTTTTAGGTAACTGTTCAGCGTGTTAACGGTAATGTGTAACGATTCAGTATTTTGTTCGTGGTTCTTTCACCATTGGCCACCCCAATGGTGAAAACGTAATCCATTTTGCGTCCTTTGCGCCTTGAGCGAAGCGGGCGGTTTAAAAAAATGAACCGCAAAGTCGCAAAGGACGCAAAGATTTTGCCTGCTGAAAAACTAATTCCATTTCTCCTGCACTTGGCAGATACGCTGAATAGATACGATTTTACCTGATTATGCTGTGCGCAACCCCATGACAGCTCCCGCATGACCCTGCCCGGCGGAGCATCTCTGCCGGGTGGGGTTCTTCCCCATGACATTCACGACATCTCTTGATTGTCCTGTGTTTACCTGGATGACACCTGGTACACTGCAGCCGTGAATGTTTTGTTCCGCTTTTTACCAGCTCCTCATAGGCCTCCCTGTGACACAGAGCGCAGGCCTGATTGGGCGTGTTATCCGGAAGGTCAGCATTCAATGCGCTGTGCGGTGGATGGCAGGTCACGCATTGAGAAAGAAGACGTGGAGCAGCAGGCTCCTGGGCAGGTGTACGTGCGGGGAAAATACCGGTATGCGGCTGATGACACTCAAGGCACGCAGGGATAGTGCCGTGCTTCGTATGGTGGCAGGCCGTACAGTACAGCTCGGTGTGGCGGGTAAAATAGGTCTTTATCTCCTTGTCAATGGCCTCGTGACACACATAGCAGCCCTGGGCAAGAGAGAGACTTGCTGGAATATCAAGCGGCGAATGGGCCTCACTGTGACATGAGCTGCAGTGAGTCAGCTCTTCACCATGCGGCTGGCCGTGACACCTTGAGCACCTGGGAAGAATCGAATTATAATCTGTTACCCCCTGTTCATATACATGAAACTTCAGATGACATGCCCTGCAAGGCACCTGTCTGTGGGCTGCCCCTGCCTTTACAAGCATACCGGTTATGATCGGATGACACTTCATGCATTCCAGCCTGGTCATTTCCTCACCATCAGCAGGCAGAATGGCGTGAGTATCCCGGGCCGGGGGAGGCTCAACCATAAAGTCATTGGATGAGGCCGGATCAGATGATATTCCCCCTGCTGCAAACGCCCGGAATACAAGACAGAGCACCAGCAGCAGCAAAAAACCGGGTATAAATGCCGGACCGCGCCTCATCTGCCATCCCCTGACCCAACTGATGAACCACCGGAATTGACAAAATGATCTGACAGGAGATCATCAAAAGATGGAGGCACAAGGAGAGCGCCCATATCCTTGCGGCCAAACAGTGAAAAATAAGACGTGTCTATCTCTTCACCTGCCCCGATTGCCGGGGATTCATCCTGCAGGGAAAAATCGTAACGGTCAGGGTCCACAAACATGGGAGATGCAATAATATCCCCTTTCCCCCTGCCCGGGCATCCGGAGTACTGCATCCTTTCAAACAGATAGGCATATTCATCGTCTTCATCAAATGAAGACTGTTCTCCATTTGCAAACAGCAGGTTATGATTGGCCTCATTGCAACTACCCACCATCATGCCTGTACGCAGGTTCCAGACAATGATATTGTTCCTGACAATCACTATACCGCCACTGTCATCCCTTATGCCCGCACCAAGGGCACCTGAACCGTTGGCAGCAATGGTATTGTGCATGATGGCAAGTCTTGTTCTCTCTCTGAAGCCCCCCTTGTCAAGACCACACCCAATACCTGCCCGGTAGTTGTTGTAAATCCAGTTGTTACTGATGCCATATGTACCAGTCATACCTGTCTGGATAAAAAGGCCTGCTCCATGGTTAAAGCATATCCTGTTCTGAAAGATATCCATCTCAGGGATCCTTCCAGAAGGACCAACCGCTGATATTCCCGCTGTAGCATTATTGTAAATTACATTATTCCAGGCGGTAAGACGTGTGCCGTCCTCGAC
>WFRQ01000608.1 GCA_015486425.1 Deltaproteobacteria bacterium
CTGTCAGTTATCTGCATAACTCCTCTGAGATGCAGTAAAGAATTTCCAGTGTTGGCAAGCACACACCGGGTGTGTACCTCTTCTCCAGGAAGATAACGCGCTTTTACGGTATCAAATTCCGTGATGGTGATGGTAGTCAGTGTACTGTATGTTACCCGCACAGCGCCTCTCTGGTAAAACCAGGTCTCGTCCGTGGTGGGGTTGTGCTGAATGGGAAACAGCATGATGTCCACGCCATCTGTAGTCCGCTGATACTGAACAAGCTGGTCATACTCAGGAAACGGAAAGTCAATATCCGTACTGGTGGTATAGGTGAGCCCACCTTCTGAAAATGCCTCAACATGGGCAATAGGTATGTTGAACGTACCGACTGATTCAGAAGGTGTTTCCACGAGCCCTGCACTTATGTTTTTCGCCTCAGGCGGAAGGGGAATCGAGAACAGTTTTACAAAGGGAAGAACCGGTGCATCCGGGGAAACAGCCGTATCACTGCCCTTGAACCCCAACAGGTCATAGACTTCATTGTCCTGAATCTCATGTTGCACCTCAAAGTCTGAGAGACTGAATTCAACCGTCCGGGTGTAGGTTCCTTCATCCTCCTTTGAGGTTACGGTTCCCGGCAGGGTTTCCGGAAGCAACTGTTCTGTTTTGTCTGACGCAGCCGCCATAACAGGCTGGTGATAGAATATGAATGCCCAGGGCACCCCGTAAAGATTAAATTCCGTAACTGTCTTGCGATCCAGGGCATCATTGGAGTCAAGACCAAATGTAAAATTATCCTTGGCCTCTGCAAGGGCCTTGCCCAGAGTCATGGAGTTTGAGCCTGCAGGAGCTGTGAGGTTAAGGAAAAAGCGCTGGATCAGCCTCTCACCCCATGTGCATTTGTGCAGATTACCTGGTGAGCCGTAACTGAACCCTGTAGCCCCGATGTATGCCCTTACTCCCTCGTGAATCAGGTCATAAACCATACTGTGATCTGCACCACCGGGAATATCTATATCCGGCACAGGCAGCCCACCGTGACAGCCTATTATCATGGCAACAGGATGGTCAGTGCCAAAACGGGTATAGTCAGAACCTGTATCGTCAGGAGAGAAATCATCTCCGGGGATTACAGCATGGTTATAACTGTCATGCCCGCCTATCAGGAAAATATCCATACCGCCTGCATTGTTGGCAGCGCTTCTGAAATGGTTATTCCAATAGTTGCCCCCCCCTTCATAGGGTGCCATTACGTCTATGGTCTGGACTTCAGCAACGGGATTGTTATCGTTACGTACCGAAAAACCCTTAGCTCGAAGGAGTGATGTTACATCAACAAGGTCTGCTATTTCACCTGCCCTGCCGTCATCCGGTTCCAGCCCCAGTTCCCATCCGGCTACACTTGCCATCACGGCTCCGCCGGTCCTGCCATTATTCCAGTCCACCCCTTCTTCAAGCAGGCTCAGCATGTCTGCGGCGCTCTCTCCAAGGAGACGTCCGGCCCAGAGTTCAACATCCCCTGTCTGCCAGTCAGTACCTCCTCCGAGGTCGGCATAGGGATTATCTGTAAGGAAATAGTCGTGGTCAGTGGCCCTGACCTCAGGATTGGTGGCACTGCTTACAGCCCAGTTCTGTTCTTTGTTGTACGGATCATTGTAACGATAAAATGGCATTACATCATCGTTTCCTACAAGGAGCAGGTACGGCGGACGGGCCTGGGGAATATGTATCCAGCCGTTCCAGGGCACATACAGGTCAAAATAGAGGGTGGCATCATCTACCCAGTCCTCTATCAGGTCATCAATGGCATTGGCAGCAACATTGGCAGTATTTTCACTGGTATAATCTACGGCAGTGTTATCCCAGTTCCTGGCGCGGCTGTCATATCGTTCCACGTAGTAAATAACACCCTGCGGAGAATGGCTGGCAGGAGGGCCCTGGGCCTCGGTGAAAAGTCTCTGGAGCAGGGCACTTACCTCATTATCAAAATACCTGTCATAAAGCAGTGTACGGTTGGCAACAATAATGGCCTGGGGCGCGCCTGGCGTCAGTATGCGCAGCGTTCCCGTACTATCAGGATCTGCTGCGGGGACGCCCAGTTCGGCGGTTATAGTAATATCCTGAGGAGAGAGTGAGTTGGGAATAAGAAATTGCCACACTATCTGCCTGCGGTAATACCAGGGCATCCATGGAAAGTGAAAGCCCGAAACAAGATCAGTAGTTGCACGGTAACTTC
>WFRQ01000609.1 GCA_015486425.1 Deltaproteobacteria bacterium
CACAGGCACAGCTTCTGCCTGTTTATGTAATGGCGTGAAAGTTTCCCAATACTTTAAAGAGGTTATTTAGATGAAAGCGCTGGTTGTAGACGACTCTCAGTCAATGAGAAATATCGTGAAGGCCGGACTGAAACAAATGGATGCCTTTGACTCTATCAGCGAGGCAGTGAACGGGGTTGATGCCCTGGAAAAACTGAATGCTGAAGGTCCGTTTGATCTGGTCCTGCTGGACTGGTACATGCCTGAGATGGAGGGGTATGACTGCCTTGTCAAGATCCGCGAAAACGCTTCCTGGAATGATATGAAGGTGATGATGGTCACCACTGAAAACCAGCAGGAAAACGTAATCAGGGCAGTTATGGCCGGGGCCAATGAATATCTGATGAAACCTTTTACCACACAGATGCTGGAAGAAAAAGTCAGGATGGTTCTCGGGATATGATAAAGGTTCTAATAGTAGATGATTCCGTAGTCTTCAGGAAAATCCTCAATGAGGCGCTCTCCAGGCATTCCGGCATACGGGTGGTGGGAAGCGCGGTAAACGGCAGAGAGGCCCTTGGAAAGATAAGAAGTCTCAGACCCAACCTCGTTGTTATGGATGTTGAGATGCCGGTTCTTGACGGACTGCAGACCCTTGACCAGATCAGGAAACAGCGTCTCAAGGTCGGGGTAATAATGTTTTCCACCCTTACTTCAAAGGGTGCCAAGACCACGCTTGATGCCCTTTCCAAAGGTGCTTTTGATTTTGTTCCAAAACCAACAGGTGCCGGAGCGTTTAGTGAAAGTGTCAAACGCATTGAATCTGAACTGATTCCCAAGATCGAGGCCTACGGGCAGGCGCACAGGCCTGCGGCAGTACGTTCCCTGAGGCCGCAAAAGCCACAGGGGGCTGGTACACAGAAAATTGCAAGGCTGAATACCGGCAATGTGGCCAGGAAACCTGCAGCAGGAGCCGGGGCTGCTTCAAGACCAGCGGCCACTAATCGCAAGCCATCTGGATTTGCTCCTGCGGTTGTGGCCATTGGCGTCTCCACTGGCGGTCCAAACGCCCTGCTTGAGGTAATTCCCAAATTTCCCGCAGGTTTCGGCCTGCCAATACTGCTGGTGCAGCACATGCCGCCTGTGTTCACAACACAGCTTGCCAGGCGTCTAAATGAAAAGTCCAGGCTGCAGGTTGTTGAGGCAGAGGACAGACAGCCTGTTGAGGCAGGAACAGTCTATCTTGCCCCAGGTGATTATCACATGCAGGTGGCAAAGGATGGGAAGGACCGCATAATCAGACTGAGCCAGGAACCTCCGGAAAACAGTTGCAGGCCTGCGGTGGATGTGCTGTTCCGTTCTGTTGCCGATGTATATGGGAGCAGGGCAATCGGAGTGATAATGACCGGCATGGGGCAGGACGGGCTCACAGGCACACGACTGCTCAAGGGAAAAGGCGCTGTAATTATCGCGCAGGACAAGGATTCTTCAGTGGTTTGGGGAATGCCTAAATTTGTAGCGGAAGAAGGGCTTGCGGACAGGATATGTGCACTGCAGGAAATTGAGCCTGCCATTCTTGAAATGTCAGGATTTGCAAGGCACGCGCCAAGACCGGCCCCACGTAAAATATCGTCAGTTAGTGGAAGGTAGCGGAAGGTAAAGGAAGGAACAATCATGATAAGCCCGGAACAGTTCCGTTTTTTTGCCGATATGGTCAAGGAGAACAGCGGCATTGCCCTGGTCAAGGGCAAGGAATACCTGCTTGAAAGCCGCCTCAACGAACTGGCCAAGGTGCTGGGCCTCAAGGATATTGAGGCGCTGTACCGCAAGGCAAAGTTCCAGATGACTCCTAAGCTCAAGGAACAGATCATTGAGGCAATGACCACCAATGAGACCTATTTCTTCAGGGATCAGCACCCGTTTGACGCCCTTCAAAAGAATATCATTCCTGAGCTCATGGAGAAAAACGGCTCTACAAAGAGCCTTAAATTCTGGAGCGCCGCATGTTCAACAGGACAGGAACCATACTCCATTGCAATGATAATCAATGAGCACTTCCCTGCGCTGGCAAACTGGAGAGTCAGCATCACTGCCACGGATATTTCTCAGCAGGCGGTGAGCAAGGGAATGGCAGGCAGGTTTACACAGGTAGAGGTGAACAGGGGCCTGCCCATAACACTGCTCATAAAATATTTCAAGCAGCAGGGCGCCTTCTGGATTGTTAATGACAAGCTGAAGAAGCCCATGCGCTTCAAACGCATGAACCTCATGACGCCGTTTATAGGTGTAAACGGCATGGATGTGGTGCTCTGCAGGTACGTGCTTATTTACTTTGATCAGCAGACCAAAAAACAGATTCTGGAAAAAATAGTCAAGGTCCTGAATCCTGGCGGATATCTGTTTCTTGGGGCCACAGAGACCCCTGTTGGGCTGCCGCCCACAATGAAGCGCACCTCGTTTGGCAGAGCAGTGTGCTGGAAGAAAGAAGGATAGAATGGCGGACCAGTGGGACCATCCTGATAGGCATAATATGCAAATTAAAAGGCAGCGAAAGCCAATACCTGAATTTATCCAGGCAACAGTCATATCGCGAATAGAAAAGTTCACGCAGTTTAATGCAGGCGGAAATGCGCGGACCGGAAAAATTGGAGGACAATAGATATGGGAAGCATGGAAGACGATATTCTAAAAGATTTTCTCGCTGAATCAAAAGAGAATCTGGAGCTTCTTGACCAGCAGTTTGTGGAACTTGAGCAGGAACCTGATAATGAAGACCTGATCAAGAGTATCTTCAGGACAATACACACCATCAAGGGAACCTCCGGGTTCTTTGGTTTCACCACCCTTGAGGGTATAGCCCATTTTGCCGAAGACATACTCTCAAAACTCAGGGACGGCGTAGTGCCTGTTGATGAGGAGATTACCACCATTCTCCTGCAGTCCGTGGACTATATCAAGGCTATTCTCGGTTCCCTTGAGCAGTCCGGCAAGGAACCGGATGATGTGGAGTATCTTGATTTCATAGTGGACCTTAGGAACTTCTCTGAAAAGATAACAAAGGGCGGTGGCAGCGGCGCTGCTGAAAAGAGCGCAGAGACAGCAGATTCCTCAGAGTCAGCGGAAACAGAACAGGCTGAGGAAGAATCCGCTGAGGAATCAGAAACAGAGGCTGAAGAGGAAAAGGCTGCTGAAAAGGAGCCTGAAGAGACAGCAAGGGCCAAACCTGAAAAACCGGAAAAGAAGCCCGAGGAGAAAAAGGAAGCTCCCCGCAAGCCCAAGAAGGCGCCCTCTCCGCCCGCAGGCGCACATCAGCTTACAGAAACCCATGTGCGCATTGATGTACACCTGCTTGATCAGCTCATGACCCTTGCAGGAGAGCTTGTGCTTTCAAGAAACAGGCTCACTCAGATTACCAACAACCTGGATAACCCGGAGCTTGCCAATGCCAATCAGCACATGAGCCTGGTTGTAACCGAGCTTCAGGAACAGATAATGAAGACCAGGATGCAGCCAATCGGCAATGTCTTCAATAAGTTCCCGCGTATCGTAAGGGACCTTGCGCGCACTGCGGAAAAACAGGTGCAGCTCAGGATTGAAGGCGCGGAGACCGAGCTTGACAGGTCCATTATCGAAAGCATCAAGGATCCTCTTACCCACATGGTAAGAAACTCCATTGATCACGGTATTGAGGCCCCTGATCTAAGGGTGCAGCATGAAAAACCCGCAGTGGGCAACCTTGTGATGCGGGCATATCACGAGGGTGGGCAGGTAATAATTGAGATATCCGATGATGGTGCAGGTATCGACCCTGAAAAACTCAAGGCAAAGTCAGTTGAAAAGGAGCTTATAACAGAGGAACAGGCGGAGACAATGTCTGACCGCGAGGCCCTTATGCTCATATTCCAGCCTGGCTTCTCCACTGCCGAAAAGGTGACCAACATATCAGGGCGCGGCGTTGGAATGGATGTGGTCAAGACCAATATTGAGAAACTTGGCGGCACAGTGGAGCTTCAGAGCAAGACCGGAGTGGGAACCACTGTGAAGATCAAGATTCCTCTGACTCTTGCCATTATTCCTGCACTCATTGTTCACAGCGCAGGCCAGAGATATGCCATTCCGCAGGTCAACCTGGTGGAACTGGTGCATCTCTCAAAAGATGCGGTTCAGGAGGATGTGCAGGTAATCGGTGAGTCTGAATTCTACAGGCTGAGAGGTGAGATACTGCCGCTTATCAGACTTCGAAAGGTGCTTGGCACCCCGGTTTCAATGGAAAATAACGAATCCATGAACATCGTGGTGCTGAACGCAGGGGACAGACCATTTGGCCTGGTGGTAGATGCCATCAGTGATTCTGAAGAAATTGTTGTTAAACCACTTGGAAGCCACCTTAAACACATCCCTGCGTTTGCAGGCACCACGCTTATGGGAGATGGCCGTGTGGCCCTTATTATTGACATCACAGGCATCACGGCCTCAATGCGCATGAAGGGCGAGGATGCCATGAAACATGCCTCTGTGATAACCGGAACAGGCGGCGATGAGGAGAGGCAGTTCCTGCTTCTCTGCTCAATAGCTCCTGACGAGCTGTTTGCCCTGCCCCTTGCCCTTGTAAACAGGCTTGACAAGATACCTGCCAC
>WFRQ01000610.1 GCA_015486425.1 Deltaproteobacteria bacterium
GAGTGAGTACGCGCCCATGCTGGTAAACAGCGCAGAAGTGGAAATTGAAGTGAACTAAACTTTCATGTTGCCCCGCCTGTGCGGTGCAACAGCAAGTGACAGTTCAATGTATTTTCACGATAAATTGAGTCATGGTGAGATTTGTCGCAAATGCCATCATTAAATCAGGCAAAACAACCTGGCTCATACAAAACAGGTAAATAACACAATATTCAGGTGGCTGCAGCATGCAGCCTCCTGTAACAATTAAGGGACTGCCCCAAAGGAGTGATCTAATGGAAAGGCGCACTTTTATAAAAGGAATAGCTGCGGGTTCAGGCCTGCTTCTTGCTTCAACTGCCACCTTTACCTCAATAGCCCGTGCAGATGATGACGAACCTGTTCATCATCTTGAAAACAGGGCCAACCCCTCTACTCTTGAAAAGAAGCATGTGCCAGTTCTTGAGGCACCTTCAACGGTTAAGAAGGGTGAGTGGTTTACTGTGAATGTCAAGGTCGGTTACCTGATTGAGCATCCGTCCAAAGAAAATCACTGGATAGAGAATATCGAGCTCAGGATTGATCAGTGGAAGCTTGCAGAGACTGAATATGAAGTAGGAGCGCTTTCCGCGCCCTGGGCTGAGTTCAAAATACGTCTGAATCACGACGCGGTTCTCAAGGCAAGGGCCGAATGCAATATACATGGTACCTGGGAGAGCGATCCGGTTCAGATCAAAGTAACCTGATCTGGAATTGAGCGTTTAAGCTGAAACAGGTTTTTGTCTCAAATCAGAGACTGTTCATTGCCTGTGATCCATTTTACCGCAATTGGCAGGCTTTGGTATAAGGGGTACAGGTAATAAAATGAGGAAAAAGCAAAATGACTGAAAGACTGGAAGTTTACAAGTGTGAAGTATGTGGCAATATGGTTGAGATGATCCACACAGGCCAGGGGAGTCTGGTCTGCTGCGGGCAGCCCATGAAGCTCATGAAAGAGAACAGTGTAGATGCCGCTACGGAGAAACACGTTCCGGTTATCGAGAAGCTTGATAACGGTTACAAGGTTACTGTGGGCAGTGTGCCCCATCCAATGGAAGAAAAACATTATATAGAGTGGATTGAACTTGTTGCAGGAGACAGGGCATACAGGCAGTTTCTCAACCCTGGTGATGCCCCAGAGGCTTTTTTCTGCGTGGATGCAGATAATGTAACTGCCCGTGAGTTCTGCAACCTTCACGGAGTATGGAAAGGATAAACAGGCATGTTAAGCGAAAGAATGCAGACAGCAATAAACAAACAGATAAATGCGGAGCTTTACTCCTCATATCTTTATCTTTCAATGGCGTCATATTTTGAGTCAGTGGACCTTTCTGGATGCGCAAGCTGGATGTATGCGCAGACACAGGAAGAGATTGTTCATGCAATGAAGATGTATGACTATGTGAATGAGGCAGGAGGCAGGGTGATCCTCGATGCCATTGATAAACCCCAGGAGGCATGGGATTCCCCGCTTGCTGTATTTGAACATGCCTACAAGCATGAGCAGCTTGTCACCAGCCTTATTAATGACCTCATGAACCTTGCAATTGAGGAAAAGGATCATGCCACACAGATTTTCCTCCAGTGGTTTGTAAGCGAACAGGTTGAGGAAGAGGCCTCGGCAAGTGGCGTGGTTAATCGTCTCAAACTTGCAGGAGACCATGGTCTGTTCATGGTTGACAAGGAATTGGGCCAGAGGGCCATGCCCATACCTTTACCGGAGAAGAAGTAGCGGTCTATCCGTGTAAACTTTCATGACATGGGGCTTGTCATCCCCTGACATGAAAGTTAGCTCAAAGCTCAAAGTCGGAAGCTGAAAGCAAACGTGGCTTCTTTTACTTTGAGCCTTGAGCCTTCAGCTTTTAGCTGTTTTTGGATAAAGGGTTGTTGCACAGGCTGGGTGGTGCAACCAACATGAAAATTTAAGGAGTAATTGAATATGGATAAGTACAGATGTCAGATATGTGGTTATATTTATGATCCAGAGGTCGGAGATTCTTCATCAGGTGTTCCTGCCGGGACAAAGTTCGAGGACCTGCCTGATGACTGGAAGTGCCCAATATGCGGCGCTGACAAGGATCAGTTCGAAAAGGAGTAGGTTCATAATTGTTGAAACCCTTAGGGATTGCCGTATTTACTGCATTTCCTTTGTCATCGGAATCCCCATTTAGCGCACACTGTAATGGGAATTCCTCTTTGGCGGATATGCAGCAAATCCGGCAATCGTTCAATCCAGGTAGAAGAAAATGCGTAAAACAGTTATTTTTGCCTTTCGTGGCGATCCCATGTGCTTTATCCACGTGCTTTTGAACGCCCTTGAGCTTAGTTCCCGCGATATGGGCGGCAATATTGTCATGGAAGGTGAAGCTGTAAAACTCATTCCGGATATGGCTGCGCCGGGGCACCCTCTTAATACCCTTTACAGAAAAGTCAGGGAAGCAGGCCTGATTGACGGTGCGTGTCGGGCCTGTTCCACAAAGCTTGGCGTGGCAGAAGCCGTGGAAAAGGAGGGCCTGAAACTTGTTGGAACAATGTCCGGGCATCCTGCCATGGCGGATTATATGGAAGAAGGATTTGAAATAGTAACCATGTAAATGTTGCATGCCGCCATATAAAGGCGTGCGTGTGCAATGGTACTGCAAGGAGAGATTTAAATGCAGGTTACAGAAATTAAGAAAGATATCTACTGGGTAGGGGCAGTGGACTGGAATATCAGGGATTTCCATGGCTATTCCACCTACAAGGGCACGACCTATAATGCCTTCCTGATGCTGGATGAGAAGAATGTGCTTTTTGATACGGTTAAGAAAAATTACAGGAGTGATCTCCTGCACCGTATCAGGACCCTGATTGATCCGGAAAAGATAGATTACATAGTTGTCAATCATGTAGAGATGGATCACAGCGGGGCCCTTCCTGAAATCGTTGAGCTTGTGAAGCCTGAGAAGATTTTCTGTTCCAAGATGGGAAAGAAGAATCTTATTGATCATTTCCACAGGGAGGACTGGCCTTATCATGTGGTTAAGCCTGGTGAGACAATCTCTACAGGCAAACATACCATTACATTCCTTGAAACAAGGATGCTTCACTGGCCTGACAGCATGTTTTCCTACATTCCTGAGGAAAAACTCCTGATATCCAGTGATGCCTTTGGTCAGCATTTTGCCACAAGTGAACGCTTTGATGATGAGGTGAACGAGACAGACCTCATGTATCAGGCTGCCAAGTACTATGCCAACATTCTTTACCTGTACTCGCCACTGGTGAGAAAACTTCTCAAGCAGGTGGCTGAAATGGGTATTGAGATTGACATGATAGCCCCTGACCATGGACTGATCTGGAAGAATCCAGGAAAGATTCTCCAGGCATACTCGGACTGGAGCCATCACAAAGCTTCAAAAAAGGCCCTGGTTATCTACGATACCATGTGGCACTCAACCGAGATGATGGCGAACGCAGTGGCGGATGGCATCCAGGCTGAGGGCGTGAGCGTCAAGCTTCTCAACCTCAGATATAATCACAGAAGTGAGATCATGGCTGATATTATAGATTCAAAGGCCGTGGTGCTCGGCTGTCCTACTCTGAATAACGGGCTTCTTCCACGCATGGCAGGCTTTCTCATGTACCTCAGGGGGCTCAGGCCCACTAATAAGATTGGGGCTGCCTTTGGTTCCTTTGGCTGGAGCGGTGAGTCAGTGAAACTTCTGAACAAGGCAATGGAAGATATGAAGTTTGATATTATAGATGAGGGGCTTAAGGTAAAATATGTTCCCAGACATGAGACACTCAAGGAGTGTGTTGAGCTGGGCAGACGTATAGGAAAGGCTGTCACAGAAGCCCTTAATGCTTGAGATAACTGTTGAAAAAATACCCAGACCTGAATTGAGCGTTTCAAATTTTGAAACCCTTCGGGATTGCCGTCTTCACTGCATCTCCTTTGTCATCGGAATCCCCATATAGAGCACATTATTATGGGAATTCCTCTTTGGCGGATATGCAGCAAATCCGAACAATCGCTCAATCCAGGTCGGAGGCATTTGTTTAAGATGCTGATGGTACTGGTTGAGGAAAGGAAATCTGTATATGAGAATATTTGTAGATAAAAATGTTATTGAGTTTACCCCTGAGACTCCCCAGGAGAGTGCTGATCTGGAGGTGATGTGGAAGGTGGTAGTTGACTGCTACGGTGATAACAAGAAGATGGTGCCCATGGGTAACTTCGTGCCAGGTCATGACAAGGTGGCCAGGTTTCACATAGAAGGTGTCCAGGGAGGAGCCACCACCTATTCACCGGAACATAAGGCTGCGGAGGACTGCACCTACTACTGTGCTGTATGCAACAAGTACATGAATGTTAATGCCGGTAATGCCGTGCCCATGTGCTGTGGTAAGGAGATGGAGCCCATGGATTGATCCATGGAGACCTGGATGGAGCTTTCGCTTGTATTTTTCATGATGTAGGGTATTGCACAGGCAGGGCGGTGCAATATTAAAGTTTAATTGTTGTTGCAGGGGGCTATCACGATTTTTTCGTGATGGCTCCTTAGGGGCTGTCCAAAAATAAGTTGGATGATGGCGCGCTCAGATTTGGGTCAGGCTGAGTTGAACTGACCAGGCAAAACCGCAGGCGTAGCCGGGCTA
>WFRQ01000611.1 GCA_015486425.1 Deltaproteobacteria bacterium
ATAGACAAGGTCAAGGATTACAAGACTACCGTGCTTGTTACTGGTGAGAGCGGCACAGGAAAGGAGCTTGTGGCAAAGGCCCTTCATTTTAACAGCATAAGGCGTCATGCACCCTTTATCCCGGTAAACTGCGGCGGAATCCCTGAGAATCTGCTTGAAAGTGAATTTTTCGGTCATGTTAAGGGGGCCTTTACCGATGCAGTCAGGGGAAAGCGGGGGCTTTTTGAAGAGGCAAATGGCGGAACGCTATTTCTTGATGAACTTGGCGATCTGCCTCTTACCCTGCAGGTAAAGCTGCTGAGGGTGCTCCAGGAAGAAGAGATAAGGCCTGTGGGGGATACCAGGACCATCAAGGTTGATGTTCGCATAGTGGCGGCCACGGCAATGGATCTCTCAAAGGCAGTGGCTGACGGCAGGTTCAGAGAGGATCTTTACTACCGTATCAACGTACTCTCCATTGTGATTCCTCCACTGCGGGAAAGGAAAGAGGATATCAAGCTGCTGGTTGACCATTTCCTGGGCAAGTACAATAAGCGCCTCAATACGCAGGTAAAGGGAATAAGCCCGGATGCCATGCAGATGCTGCTTGATTACCAGTGGCCAGGCAACGTGCGTGAGCTTGAGAACCTCATGGAACGCGCAATGGTACTCAGTGACGGCAAGATGATAAAAGCAGAAGACCTGCCGCCTTCAATCAATACCTCCATCAGCAAGGAGAGTGTAGATGGCCTGGTGGGCCTTGACGGAACAAACCTGTCAATCAAAAAGGCAAGCAAGGTCCTGGAGCGTGAGCTTATCAAGAGGGCCCTTGACAGGACAAAGGGCAATAAGACACAGGCGTGTCATCTGCTTGAAATAAGTCTCCCTGCACTGCTCTACAAGATGAAGGAATATGGCATGATGCCTGCCGCGGCAGCATGATCCCATTGGAGAATCAGAGACCTGCGGCCTTTCTGAGGACATCTGCCTCAGATGCATCGAGTTTTCGGAATTTTCCTGGGGAAAGCCCCCGAATATTAAGAGGCCCCATCTCCACCCTTACAAGACGGATTACCGGGTGGCCTACAATGTCCATCATCAGCCTTATCTGACGTTTCTTTCCCTCTGACAACACAAATTCAAGCACAGTGGTGCGACGGGTGGTGCCAAGCGCCCTGACCTCGCACGGCAGGGTCATTCTGCCGTCAAGCTCCACTCCCTGGCGCAGCCTCTGGATATCCTTTTTTGAAGGACGCCCCTTTACAGTAACATGATATTTTTTGGGAATTTTGTGACGCGGATGTAACAGACGCTGGGAAAGCTCACCATCATTGGTAAGGAGCAGCAACCCTTCACTGTCAAGGTCAAGACGCCCTACAGGGTAAACGCGCGTGTCTGTCTGGCCAAGCAGGTCCATGACTGTCCTGCGACCGTGGGTGTCCCTGACTGTGGTCAGAACTCCAGGCGGCTTGTTCAACAATATATAGACATGCTCCTGGCACCCCCTGATAACCTGGCCGTCAACCTCAACCCGGCTGGCATGGGGATCAACCTGAAGCCCCATCTCCTTAACTATAAGGCCGTCCACATGGACCCGGCCCTGCCTGATAAGTTCTTCGGCTGCTCTGCGGGAACAGACTCCGGCATGGGCAAGAAATTTCTGCAGCCTCATGGCGTTATTGAGGAGAGAAGCTCCTGCCCTGTTTTTGAAAGCCTCTGCAAGATTTTCATGCCTGTTATTGATTGGGGGATGTTAAAAAGCAATTTGTTCTGAGTTTGAGTTTAAGAGGCAGCCTCCGAGGGGCCTGCCTGCTGTTCTGCCCATTTGTCCAGTTTTTCCATGACCGCGTCAAGTGTGTCATAGGAGATGTCAGCCAGGGTGCCTCCGAATATCTCTTCTGCCTCTTTGAAACCTTTCATCACGGCATCTTTGATCTGCTGCAGTTTTGATGTGTCGCCGCCTGCTGCACCAGTGGCAAATTCCACAATCCGGTCAGAAGTCTTTTCCACACCAAAGTAGCCGTCTTTGGAGATCAGTTCCTCTGCCTGCTCCGGGGTCATGGTAGTAAAATCCACTTCGGTTTCTGAATCAATGGCAAATTTTACTGCTATGCCCTGTTCCTTCAGGAGATTTACAACGTAATCCCTCAGCGCCTTGTTATGGTCAGAAGTGCCTGTTTCCATAACCATGCTTCTACTGTAAACAACTGATTCCGAGGATTCCATGCTGATTGACACAGAATCCCGTGGGGCCGGAACGTCTGCGGGCTTTGAAATCTGTATCGTGGTTTTGCCCTTGGGTTCAACTGCCTTCAGGGGGATGTTACGCATACCCGAGTTTTCAAGTGCCTGTACCATAGCACGCCTCCTGTGGGGAAATATGAAATTTTTGCAGGGAATAAAGACCTGAAAGGTTTCAGGCTGAAGGACGAGAAGGGTTTATGAGTATCTGCCATTCATCCTGAGAGCCTGAACTGTTGTCAAATTCTATAAACCTTATCGGCACATTCAGATTCTATCTCAAGAGTTTTTTCAGGATTTTAAATTTTAGACCAAAATGCTGAGCACGCTGTTTGCAACTCGCCTTCCTCTGCGTGTCAAGCGGACTGTATCGTCCTGTGACTCCAAAAGATGGTTATCCACCAGTCTTTCTATCTTATCTCCATAATATTCCCACAGGTTTATGCCAAACCTCTTTTTCAAATCCGTGCACAGAATCCCCCTGTTGGTGCGCAGCCCCAGCACCACGCTTTCCCTGAATGATGCCTCGTTTTCCAGGCATTCACTGAATCCCACAGCTTTTCCATGTTCTTTGATCATCTCCAAATACGTGCTGAGGGAAGTGCGATTTCTGCTTCGTACCCTGTTCAGGAATGAGACAGCGGAACATCCAATCCCCATATATGGGCCGTTTGCCCAGTAGTTCAGGTTATGGCGGCACTTGTGACCGGGAATGGAAAAATTTGATATTTCGTATTGCAGATAACCATGACTGGTAAGGAAGGATTCCACCATATCTGTCATGTCAGCAATAAGGTCAGGATCAGGCATATGAACCTCTCCTCTCCTGACCTCTTCGGCCAGCCGTGTTCCCTGTTCCAAAGTCAGTTCATAACAGGAAATATGGTGTACCCCAGTTTCGCATGCCGCGCCAAGGCTCTGTTCAAGGTCGTCCAT
>WFRQ01000612.1 GCA_015486425.1 Deltaproteobacteria bacterium
GCATCCGTTTCTTGAAATTTTCAAGCTCTGCGGCAAGGCGTAAAACCTTGTCCTCGCAGGCCTCGAGTTCTTCCTGAGCCTTTGCAAGTTTTTCTTCTGTGCTCATGGTATCATCTGAAGAATCGCCGCCTGCATCCCCTTCCGGTCTGACTTCCTCTGCCCCTGCGGCGTTCATTTCCTCCTGTGCCGCACTGTGCTGTTTGTCTTTTTTGATATCTTCCATAATATTGTCTCCAGTTTCATGTCGCTAACTTGAGCGTTTCAAAATTTAGGAAATTATTTTTTCAGTGAAATTTTCATGTTGCACTGACCATGCAGTGCTGCACCCCTATTCCATAGGCGGGCACAATAATTAATGAAAATACTCTTCAGACAGTATTTTCGGATCAAGTACCACGCTTACGGGCAGTGCCCTGTTTTCAGTTGTATCCGCGATTATTCTGCAGGCCCGCACCGACAGACTTTTTCACTGCACAGGCTTGATTCAGCTCAAGCCATGAAGGGCGTCAAGGATACTGCCCTGTGTCTGTTCGGCGCCTGAAAGGTTTGAGAGAAAAGTAAGGACGATTTTTTTAAATGCAAGGGTGGGAATCAAAAAATATAAGCCCGGAATCTGTGGATTGACAACAGCGCATACTCTGCGTGCAGGCATAGACTTGAGGAATGAATGCAGCAGGTTGGCCCTGAGCATTCTCCATTTGTCCCGATACGGTAACGTGCTGCGGCTGCGCAGCTTCATGCAGGTGGGGGGGCTCAGGCCAATGTCACATGTCCCTGCTCAGAATGTGGGAAACATACTCTACCAGTGCCACTGCCCTGGCATAATCCATTCTTGCCGGGCCAACTATGCCTATACTGCCAACCGGTGTGCCTTTTTCACGGTAGGGGGCAATCACAACACTGCTCTCAGGAGCTGACTGTCCGAGTCCGTCACTGCCTATGAGAATGTTTGTATTATCCATCTCAATGCATCGTTCAAGGAGGGCTACCAGGATTTTTTTCTCTTCAAAGGCCTCAAAAAGTGCCCTGATGCGGGGGATATCGGAAAATTCAGGGTAGTCAAGCAGGTTAAGCCTGCCATCAATTATGATTTCCTTTCCTGCGTCCTGCCTGGTAACAGAGTTGATGGCCTCGCTGAGGAGCAGATCAAGGAATTTTCTATCCTCCTCAATGCTGTCAATCAGTTCTTTTTTAAGCTGCTCAGGATCCATTATTTCAAGGTAGGCAGAGACGGTTTCCGCAAGTATCCTGAGGCGTCGGCTGGATATGTTACAGTCAATCTGTACCAGGTGATTATTTACAGTGCCTGAGTCAGAAACAGTGATCACCAGTATGGTACCGGGTTTTACCTGAACAAAATCCACATGGATCAGCCTGGATTTTCCGTGGTGAGGCGTGGTAACTACAGCGGCATTGCCAGACCACGAGGCAATGACCTTCACGGCCCGTTTCAGCATCTCCTCAAAGTCAGAAACATTGGTTAAAATGGCATTTTCCAGTGCCTGGCGTTCTCCTTCAGGTATCTCCTTCCTGTCCAGCAGGTGGGAGACATAATAGCGCATGCCCTCATGGCTCGGGATACGTCCCGCAGAGGTATGAGGCTGGTACAGCAGGCCTGCATCCTCAAGGTCTGCCATGCAGTTCCTTATTGTTGCAGGGCTGAGACCAAGGCCTGAATAGCGGGCTACAGTGCGTGAGCCAACCGGATCCGCCGTGGCAATATAGGTCTGAACCACTGATTTCAGTATTGCCTGATCCCTTTCAGATAAGTCTGTTACGCTGTTACTGACCATATATTATAAAGTTTTCCGCCTTAAATTTTTATGTTGCACTGCCCAGCCTGTGCAGTGTCACTGGCATAAAGAGTACAGGCAAATGCCCGGTATATTTATAATGTAACTCCCATCTCCGGGCTGGCACAATGAACCATGAAGATACACATTTACTGCCTGCAGCTCTGGAGGAAATTAATGCCACACAAAATCCATGTCAACTCTACGTGGATATGGAACCCTGAATTGAGCGATTACTGAATTCGAAGCATATCCAGAGACAGCAATTCCAGCCTGGTTGTGCTGAACAAAAAAATTTGACCTGCAAGTTTGGCGCACATATACTTATTTCCGGAACGTTCAGTTCTGTAATTCAGGTCTGTGAATA
>WFRQ01000613.1 GCA_015486425.1 Deltaproteobacteria bacterium
CAGGCCGAGGAGATGATTCAGAAGGCAGTATCGCTGCAGCCTGATGACGGGTACATTATAGACAGTCTTGGCTGGGTACACTACGCGCAGGGCAGATATAAAGAGGCTGCAAGTGAACTTGAAAAGGCCCACAAACTTGTTCCTGAAGACCCCACCATAGCCGAACATTTCGGTGACGCCCTGGTAAAGCGGCAGAAGTATTTCAAAGCGCTGAAAATTTATCACAAGGCCCTTGAACTGGAAAAAGAAAGCAAGAACAGACGCAGGCTCAAGAAAAAGATCAGGAGGACCAGTGATCTCATGTCAGACATGATAGATCAGTAAGGAGGGTTCTGAGTTCTGAATTTTTAATTTTTAATTTTTAATTTTGGGTTCTGAGTTCTGGGTGGGGTGCAATTTACCTGTGCACTGCATTTCGTATCAGCTCATCTATCTCCGTGTCCACCCTCTCCTTGAGAGCCCTGAACGGTTCAGGGTCATCGCCTTTCTCCCTGAATTTGATACGGTGAATTTCAACTACCGCGCCTGTTTCCATTGCCCTGAAAAGGGGAACGCGTGCGCTTACCACATCCTGCAGGCGTTGTATAAAGTGCATGATGACATCCAGCAGCAGGAACTGTTTTTCCGGGCTTGCATAGGTATCAACAGGATCAAAGGCACTCTGCTGCAGAAAATCTTCCTTTATCAGCCTCGCACCCTGTATCACCTGTTTCTGATCATCCGGAAGGGCCTCCTCTCCAAGCAGTTTTACAATATTCTGAAGCCTTGCATCCTCCTGAAGGATGGCAATAGCCCTGTCCCTGAGTTCTGACCACCTGTCCCCTACCCTTTTATGCCACCACTCTTTAACCCTGGGGACATAGCCGGAATAGCTCTGCAGATAATTTATGGCAGGGAAGTAGCGCGCACTTGCCAGCTCCTTGTCAAGCGCCCAGAAGCACTCCACGAAACGCTTGGTATGCATGGTTACAGGCTCGGAGAAATCACCTCCTGGGGGTGAAACCGCGCCTATAAGAGTTACAGACCCCATATCTCCGCCAAGGGTCTTTACCTGGCCTGCCCGCTCGTAAAATGCCGCAAGACGGCTTGCCAGGTACGCAGGGAACCCTTCTTCCGCAGGCATCTCTTCAAGTCTCCCGGAAATTTCCCTCAGGGCCTCGGCCCACCGCGATGTGGAATCTGCCATAAGTGCTATGTCATAGCCCATATCCCTGTAATACTCCGCTATGGTGATGCCTGTGTATATGCTCGCCTCTCTCGCTGCAACCGGCATGTCAGAGGTGTTGGCAATCAGAATGGTGCGTTCTATCAGGGGACGGCCTGTTCGCGGGTCCACAAGCTGGGGCAGGTCAACCAGTACCCCTGTCATCTCATTTCCGCGCTCACCACACCCGATATAGACAATTATATCTGCGTCAGTCCACTTGGTGAGCTGATGCTGTGTAACAGTCTTGCCTGTGCCGAACCCGCCGGGGATCGCAGCCGTTCCCCCTCTTGCAAGAGGGAAAAAAGTATCAATCACACGCTGCCCGGTAATCAGGGGCTCTGAAGGCACAAGCCTTTCAGCAGAGGGCCGCACCTTCCTGACAGGCCACCTCTGATACAGTCTTATCTTTTTTTTCTCTCCTGAAGGTGTCAGAATCACAGCTATGACATCTTCAAGTGTATAGCCCCCTTCAGGCACAATGGTCTGCACCGTTCCTGAGATACCAGGGGGTACCAGCACACGGTGAGTTACACTTGAGGTTTCAGGCACCTGCCCAAGGCAGGTTCCGGGCCCTGCTTCACTGCCCTGTTCCACAAGAGGGGTAAAAGGCCAGACCTTTTCCCTGGAAAGGGATTCCCCAGTCCTGCCCCGGCGGATAAAATCTCCCCACTCCTCCCTGAGCCTTGCAAGCGGACGCTGAACCCCGTCAAATATCCCTCCCATGAGCCCGGGGCCAAGCTCCACATACAGGGGAAGTCCCTGGCCGGAGACAACATCCCCCGGCCTTATGCCAGTGGTGTTTTCATAAACCTGGATTGTGGCAATATCTCCCTCAAGACTTATCACCTCTCCCACCAGCCGCTCGCTACCTACCTCAACCAGCTCATTCATGGAAAGCACTCCGGCAGGCGAGGCCTTTACCACAGGACCACTCACCATGGTGACAGAGGCATTCCCTTTCCGATTCTCCTGGTCTGAATGTGAAGTGATTAAGGTGCTCATGGATTTTTCTGTATTGCTCCCTCTTCTAAGAGACAGTCCAAAAATGACTTCCCGGGGATTCCCCGTTTGTCTCGCCTTTTGCTACTATTGTAGAGGCTGTGTGGCTTTTTGAGGTTTGTTCTGCGAGAAAACCTGCAAATAACGTTGGTGAGACCTCATAACAGTTTCAGAACCAGCCTCAAAAAGTTACATAGCCGCAGCACGTTATGATATTGAGACAAACGGGGAATGCTCCCCTTTCCGGTTTTACGTTGAATTCTGACCATCCTTTAAAGATTTATTAATGTTCACCTTTCTCTTTTTCAGAACTCCCTGACTTCATGAACTGGTCAGCAAGAAGCTCCATAAGCGCAGGCTCTGCCTCTTTCAGCAGGGCATCAAATGAACAGTCAACCATCTGCCTTGAATCCAGGCTGTATGCCATGCATCCCCCGCGTATGACAGCGGCCTCAGGCGACAATGTTATCTCCTTGCCGGTTTCCCGACTGATATCTGAGATCATGGCACTGGTAAAAAATTCCCGATCCTGTTCGTTTACCTTCAGAACTGCCTTTTCTCCAGGGATACCGGATACAGCTCTCACAGCAAGAGTCTTTAAAAGCTCCTCATAGGAAAACCCGGGAACTGCTCCTGACCGTATCCTGTCAAGACGCTTTGCAGCATCTTCAATGAGCATGGAGAGTATCTGCTTCTTGCCATGGAGTATGAACTGCCTTGCCTTGAGTTCCGCTGCATCTACAATGCGGGACGCCTCCCTTGCAGCATTCTCCCGCTCTGTAACAAGGCGGTGCTCAAGCCGCAGCTTCATATCCTGTTTGGCGGATTGAATAATCTTATCCGCATTTTTCCGTGCCTCATCTATCAAAGCCCCGGCCTCAACCCGCGCCTTTTCTTCAACGGCAATACAGAGCAGAGACAACTGATCGGGAAGCGGCATGACTGTATCTCCTTGTTTAAAGGTTCCCGTGGTACCCTGTGAGTAGATACAAAACCTTTTCCAATTCAACGCCCCATTATTGACACCATCATCTCTCTTGCTGACGGCCTGTCAGGAAGCGGGCCTGCTGTATCAGGTATTTCAACTACAAGAGGCTGGTTATTGGTATATACCGCCCTGTCCACCTTGTCCCGTATGGTACGGGCAAGACGTTCGGCAATCAATACAAGCCCCACGTCACTGTCTCTGCCTGCATCTTCCAGTGCGCGGGAAGCTTCATCGGCGTTATGCACAGGGACTGACTCAATTCCTGCAAGTGAGAAGGCAAGACAGGTCTCAGGATCAGCAATTACAAGGATTCGCATGTTTCAAGACCCCTTGATCTGACATACTGTTTGGCTGCTTCCTCATATCTTGCCAAGTATCATGATGGCAATAATAAGGCCGTAAATGGCAATTCCCTCTGCAAGCCCCATGAATATCAGGGCCCGGCCAGCCATCTCCGGCCTCTCACTCATGGCCCCCATGGCCGCAGAACCCACCATGCCCACTGCAATTCCCGCAGCAAGGGATGACGCTCCAACAGCAGCCGCAGCCCCCATATACCCCCATTTGGCAGCCTCGAATGACACGGGCAGTGATACAGCCTTTTCTGCCAGCACCGCTGCAGGCAGCAGAAGCATGAAGAAGTTAAGTACAGCACCCGTTATGAATTTATTTCGTAAAGTCATGATATTACCTCTTTGCCTTACTTATTTTCTGCAGTAAGCGGCTTGAACGCCTCTCCGCCGCCCCGGAAAAACTTGCTGAAAAATTCATAATACTCAAGCCTGATGGTCTGAATGGATACAACCAGCCCTTCCAGCCCTACAATAATCGCATTGCCTGCAACAATAGTGAAATAATAAAACATCCCACTGCCATGTGCCTCTCTCACCATGTCAGCAAGTGTAAATACAGCCACAAAAAGCCCGGCATGTGCAAGGGCAAATGCAGCCACACGAACAAATGAGACGGTATTGCCTGCGAAACGAAGCATGTCATCTGCCACTTCGATAAAGGCCTCAAGGAGCTGCACGCCCATGCCTGAAGGCACGCTTCCAGGCATTTTCTGACCCCTCAGTTTCATGATGAGCAAACGGACAGGTTTCTGAAAAATCATTACAGCAACCAGTATGCCTGCCGCTGCCTTGGCGATCATGACCTCGTGCGGGTCAAGCTCGCCGTTAAGCATCCATCTGACACCGAGGCCCACGCCAAGCCAGTACAGCAGTGCGCCTGCCAGGCCGGACGCAGAGAGCAGCTCCGCATACCGACGCATGCGTATTACATTTATAATATTGAATATCAGGCCCACACTTATCATGAACACACCAACACCTGCGGCCATTTTCATAAAGTAGTCTATACGGCTCATGGGGTGTATCCAAAGGGCAGGAATAAGATCCTCAACACCGAATACGCTGCCGTAAAGCACACCAAACAACATTGATGATACACCGCACTCCATGAGTATTATGCCGTAATCCATGTAACGGAACATCCGCCTGAATATGTACCAGCCCCCGAGACAGAGAAGTGCCCCATGCCCCACATCCCCAAACATCATTCCAAACAGCAGGAGAAATGTAATGGCAAAAAAGGCCGTTGGTTCCACCTCCTGGTATGAGGGAGTACCATACATTGTGACCAACCGCTCAAAGGGGCGTATAAGTGCGGGATTGTTAAAGAGAATGGGGAGCTTCAGTATGCCGGAACGCACCTCCCTTATATCAGACGGATCCGTAACGTCCACTATGGCCCTTCCAGATGTGACATCTGCAATGCGCTTACGCAAATCATCAAACATTGATACAGGAAGCCACGCAGAAATGATGTAGGTATGATCTATCTGTCCAAACTTGGACGCGGCCCGTATAAGGGATACTGCAAGTTCTGCGCGGCTGCGCATGATTCTAAGTTCCTCGCCGTACTGTGAGGCAAGCCGCTCCCTTGACTCCTGCAGGTCTTCCAGTCGTTTTTCCAGCTCTGAAAGCTCCCGCGTCAGCCGCTCAAGCACATCTGCCGCGGTTCCGCGTGCATCTGAAGGAAGCTTTAACGGGTCCCAGAAGGCGCTCTTCAGCGCCCTCATGAGGACAGGCTCGTCCTCTTTAAGGGCAAAGGCAATGAGTGCCACACGCTTTTCCTTGGAAGATACAGGTACAAGGGCGTGATGAATATCAGTAAGGCTGGCCTCAAGGCGGTCCATATTCTCCCTGGGTACCAGCCCGGCATGCCAGCAAACATATTTGAGGTCTGCGAAACGATCAAAATCAATGCCGGAAGGCTCAAGAAGAGATAATCTGGCAACAAGTGTCCTGTGTTCTGACAGGGCATTCATACCACGTTCTATCTGCTCAACAAGAGGAGAAACCTCTTTTGAAATCACAGATATTCGCTCCTCCAGTCTGAACACCTCTCTGTCAATACGGAGGTCCAGGCCCTGCTCATCAGAGCCCTCTGCAGCGTGGGGCCGCTGGTCTCTGTGTTCCCTGGGTGCTGCCACCGGAGGCAGGGCGGCTAGCAGGCGGTTTACCTGGTGCAGAACTGTCTGGTATCTGCCAAGAAGGCCAAGATCAACACTGGCCTTGTAGCCCACCCGACCGAGATGGGTTTCCTGCAGGTTTATGAGATGAAGCATGCGCATCTCTCCGAAAACCTGCATGACTGCCGGGATATCTGTCTCCGGCGCCTGTATGGTAACCCTTGCCAGCTTAACCGGCCTGAACATGACTCTGCTCCATATAACGAGACCCTGCCTGTGCACTGTTTATAGACAATGTTGCCTCTTCGGGTGCGGAGGACGCCTCTTGCGCCACATCGCTGTCACTAAGAACTGATGCAGCAGACTCTATAACGGTTATAAGCCTTTCGATCTCCATCTCCTCTTCGAGAAGGCACGCAACCTCAACACCGATTGTAAAAGGTGGGCCTGTAAAGGCCCTGCGCACCCGCTCAAGGAAAAGGAGGCGGAAACGTTCAACCACCTGCTTCCAGTCAGTAACGTCGTCCATGCGCCTTGCAGCAGGCGGTGGAAGCCTTTCAACAAAGCTGGCTACATCAGTGGCCTGGACAAGACGTGCTATTACACGAAGCGTAACAAGACGCCCGCCTGGCAGGGTATAGTTCACTATCTGTTCGGGCTCCAGGCCATAACGTTCCCTCAATCTGATTATCCAGGAGATATTTACAAGATCCACAAACGGTCCGAGAACGCTGCCCGCAGCCTGCCTGTCTGCACGCGGCAGCGCCTCGCGGGCCCTGCTCAACTCCTGAAAGCATGCACGGTCTACTGCCATCTCAAGTGGAAACAGCCGCCCCTGTGCCTCAAACTGGGGAAACGCAAATCGCAGTGCAGGCCCGAACAGGGTGCGGGCCAGCCTGTCCCTGACCTCTGTCATCCTGTCAAACGTCCATAACTCCTCCCAGGGCATGCGGGTTAATGCCCCAAGGGGATATAACAGATGCTCAACCTCCTGTCTTGAGCGTCCGGAAAAGACAGCCCGCATGAGAATCTTGAGATTTTCAGCTTCAAACCGCGAATAAAGCGATAAAATCAGGGCCCTCTGTTTCTCACCACGCAGAGAACGGACAATTTTATGGTAGTCTTCTGTAAGAGAACGGTAAAGCCCTCTTTCGATAATCTTCTTTTCAGGCAGAAGTGCTGATGGAGGCCCTGCATTGCCTGAAGATAAACTGCCCGTGGATGAAGCAGTTTCTTCCCGAGATGCAATAAACGGGGCATATGAGGTGGTTGAAAGATACTGAAGCACACGTTCAAGGCTATGAGAACTTTTCAGGAAGTGCCAGTCTTCTGAAGAAAGCCGCCTTGAACGTATGGCTCTGGCCTTGGCATTGGCGTATGAATAGACAACAGCGCCACGCATGGAGAAATAAGCACCTCCCCTCTTTTTAAATCATATCCCGCATTTCCGGGCTCAGGTTCTGCCCGAAAATAGCTCAAAGCTGAAAGCTCAAGGCTCAAAGTGAAAAAACGCTGTTATTTGCTGGTTCCCAAAGTGGAGTTTGGGAACGAACTTAGCTACTCCTTAATATGAATACAATATACTACAATTCGAATTGAGATCAGGTACCCAGCGCCCTGGACAAAAATTGAGTTAAAATTTCCTCTCTATGTGTCTCAATACCTGATTTTAATCTGTCCATATAGGAACGGGCATCGGCCTCAATCTTCTGAGCCCTGGTCTGTGCCTCCCTGAGCATGGGCTCTATCTCATCCTTCCTTGTCTGCTCAAGCCGCTTTTCAAGCTCCGCCTCTATCTTCTCCGCCTCTTTCCTGGCGGACTGCTCAATCCTGCCTGCCTCCTGTTGCGCAGCAAGGACCTCAGCCCTTGCATTTTCATCACATGAAACAATCTGTTCCAGTTCAGGCTTCATATCTTCCCCTGAGAAAAACGCCAGCCGACACAAACAATGACAAACCTAATATGAGGGCAGCCCCTTGGGCCTGCCCTCATCTGATTTGCGTCTGAACATTTCTAAACCTTGACAGGAGTCCTGAATTTTACCACGGTCTTGGCGGCATCTTCACCAGATGTAATCTCAATGCTGTTCAGGCCCTGATCCCCCTTGTCAACCGTGATCTCCACAGGTTTTTCAATCATATGATCCAGCTTTTCAAACAAAATTGAAACCACGTCGTCCTTGGGATCATAGGTTATGCCGAGCAGAGGCAGCCACTCCGCCTCTATTTTATCAAAAATACCGAGTGCTTCCACTTCCACCTCTACAACTGCATCCTTGACAGCCTTTGAAACATTATCGCAATAATCCTTCCACTGTGACTTGGCAATACTTTCTGACATAACTGATACCTCCTTTTGAAGCTGCTTGATTAGTGTAAAACCACATAATGTATTTTTTTCTTCCCTGCCCAATTGAAAAACTGCACTGACCGCATGGAGCAACATGAAAGTTTAGCTCCATTTGACATAAAAGCTATGTACTGACTTTCCCTTAGTCAATGCCACAGGTCAAGAATTACGCAAGCTGCATTGTATCTACTCACAGGGTACCGCATCTGCGGCGTTATCAAGGGCTCGAAGTACGGGATGTACGCCTTCGCCCCTCCGCCTTACGTCTGCAGAACCCCCTGAGCAGATACGTGTTGTGTGAAAAGCCACTTTCCTTTATGGGAATTCATCCTTGAGGGGGGGGTGAGCAGTTACGCTGCATTTTGAAAAGGAATATCCTTGATTGAGCGGTTGTTGGATATGCTGCATATCTGCCAAAGCGGGCAGATGACGCTTTATGAAAATTTATATTGACTTGATATATATTGGCAGAGTAATATGGCAGGTCTAATCAAATTTCGGCGCCTGCTTCAGGGCTCCTGCCTGACACTTGATCCACAGGTATCAGCCTCTGAACCGCAGTA
>WFRQ01000614.1 GCA_015486425.1 Deltaproteobacteria bacterium
GCATAGGCATCGTAGTTGGGGACACTGAAACTCGGGACATCGTCATTCAGCCCTTCACCATCACCGCCTTCAATGTGAATATGGAACTGACCATATTTTTCAAGATCAGCCTCAACATTCAGGTCAACAGTGTAAGACATATCCGCCTTGTCGCTACATGTCGGGTCATTATCCGCATTGTTTGCGGATTGCTGCAGAATCCCTGTAGCCCCGCCCTCGATTGCAATACGGTGATACCACGGTTTTTCTTCTTCAGCAGCAGCCTCTCCAGCCTGTGCTTCCTCAGCCGGGGCCTGTTTTACTCTGGCCATGTCCTTTTCAAGGTGCTGGACCCTCTGTGAAAGTTCCCTGTTCTGCTGCATCAGGGCCTCATTCTGCTTCATGAGCATCCTTACCGTCTCTGCAAGGTCCTGATTGTCAGCAGTGCCTCCAGCCAGGACCGGCATGGCAGTTAATGCAAGGATCATGGACATCATAATGCCCAAACAGGCGGTTTTTAATCCCTTTGTCATGTCTATTCCTCCTCTTGGTATTGGGACTAATTAATGGAACCTAAATTGAACGTTTCAAAATTAGGTAGAATATGAACTCCCCCCGGAGCTATTTAAACCTGATTTAAAATCAGGTTAATCCTGAATTAAACAGCAACTCTGTCAATCGCCGAATCCAGATTAATTTATGATATCGTTATTTTGACCGATAGTCAATATTTAAAAAAAGTGTTACGCATGCCTGTGTGTTTTTTCTTCATTAACGCACCTGCCCGCAGATTCCATAGAACAGGGAATTACGGCTGATGCGCAACCTGCCCGTACTGTTTCCATGAGCGTGGAATCAAGGGGATTCAGTATTACAGCGTCCAGCCCCGCCGCCATAAGCAGATGCATCACAGAGCAGTGCAGCGGGCTTCTGCGGCCGTATGGAAGGTGAAGAGATATATTGCTGAGCCCGGCAATGGTTCTGATCCCACCCTCCCGCAGTTGTCTCATAAGCTGGATAGCATGGCAGACAGGGCCAGTCTCCATGGCTGTGGTACCAAGGCCTGCAGTTGGGTCAAATCTGGTCCTGAGAACTGGATCAAGGTATAGTTTTCCCACAGGAAAATTATTTTTTTCCGCAGTTTCAATCACATCTTCCGCCATAAGGCACCACTGATCAACTGTATGTGGCATATCCCCCTTTCCTGTAAGCAGCACAACCAGATCAAGGCCAAGGCAGGCTGCTGCTGACATGGCTCTTGCCAGTCTGTCAGGTTCTGCAGTAGCGGCATTTATAGTGACCCTTCCCCTGCATGCCTTTACACTTTTAATAAATTCTGCCGTGTCAGCAGATATGAAAAAATGCGTCTCCACACGCTGACTGATTGCATGGATTATGCCGGGAAGCAATTTTGCAGTCTGTTGCCCAGGGCCGAGATTTATCATAAGTGCGTCAGCCCCGGCTCTTATCTGCTTTTCGGCAAGCGTTACAATTGGGGCTGTGTCCTGTTCTTTAAGGGCGCTGAAGACCACGGGATTGAGAATGTGAATTTTTTCCCCGATAATCAACATGTGGTTCTCCTTTTCATGTTCATATCTGAAGTTGAGCGTTATCAGGTAAGACAGGAAAAGCTGACGGAGCAGGGGCTGGCAGGGTAATACTTATGAACCACGGGTTCGGCAACTGAAGGGGAATACAGCAAGAGGTAACACTCTCACAAACGAGGGGCAGACAGCGCGGAAATAGCTGCTGAATAGTGCTGGACTCATGGCCTGAACCTCGAAGCCTGTGCAGTTCCCCCTCAGGCCGGTCTCCCGGCTTGTGGATCAGGCCTACTCACCTCCCCTTCCCACCCCTTTACTGCAGGGGCAGTGGAAAATATGAGGGTTTCGTCTCCACTTACGGTTGCGGGCCAGCGCCGGACTCTCACCGGACTTCCCGATTATCCCCTGAAACAAAGGTTAGAGCCATTGATAGGGGCACCTGAGGTATTAAATTGTGATGGAAGAGTACAGAAAAAAAACATGATGTCAAGTGCCTCTTTGATGTATATTAGGGGCAACTGTTCAGCGTTTCATCTGCTGCATGAGAATAGTATTGTTTTTTGGTATCTGCTCAGTGGGTACCGCATCTGCTGCGTTGTCAAGGGCTCGAAGTACGGGAAGTACGCCTTCGCCCCCTCCGCCTTGCATCTGCAGCACCCACTGAGCAGATACGTGCCAAGAAAAAATTGTTGTGTGAAAAGCGACTTTCCATTATGGGAATTCCTCTTTCACGGATATGCAGTAAATCCGAACAATCGCTCAAACTATATAAAAGTGAGGACTCAACATGCGTAAGATAGCCGTTTATCCTGGCACTTTTGATCCAGTAACCAACGGACACATAGATGTTATCAACAGGGGGCTCAGCATGTTTGACAGGGTTATTGTGGCAGTAGGAATCAACCCAGGAAAGATGCCACTGTTCACATTTGAGGAACGGATTGAAATGATGAAAGAGGTGCTTGACAATACAGAGAGGGTTGAAGTAGCAGGTTTTGAAGGACTTCTTGTGGATTTTGCACGTCAGGTAGGAGCATGCGCCATACTCAGGGGGCTAAGGGCCGTATCTGACTTTGAATATGAGCTTCAGCGTGCCCTTATGAACCGCAAACTTGACCGCTGTATTGAGACCGTGTTTCTTATGACAGGCTTCAGATGGATTTACATAAGTTCCACCATAGTGAAGGAGGCTGCAAGGTTTAGTGGAAGCCTTGAAGGGCTTGTGCCTCCGCTGGTGGAGGAGCGCATGAGGCAGAAGTACAGTACGGAAGCGGCCTGAGGATTATTCCTTTCCCCTGGCCTTTTACATCCCCAGCCCGCCAAGCCCTGCGGTGCTTCCAATGCCCTTGAGCCCAACATTAAACATAATGCTGGTATCATCCCTGTTGTTATAGAGATTTCCTGACAGTGTCCAGCAGCTTCCCTGGTAAAGCAGCCCGTAA
>WFRQ01000615.1 GCA_015486425.1 Deltaproteobacteria bacterium
ATTCTGCCCACTCAGCTGCCTGAAGTGTCGCGCCGTATTGGCATAATGCCGTTTCGTGAACATGCTCCGAGCAATGGAAATAATCCAGGATCTGTGTGCCCTCGGGAAAATGCTTGGAAAAAAGATTCCATATCCAGGATGCCCCGTCAGCAAGCAGGCACATTTTTACTTTGTTATGAGGTATCCTTGAGGCTATCATCGCAAGATCATTTTCAAATTCCGATGCGTCCTTTATCTGGTGCCAGCTCGCTACGTGGACTATACGCTCATCAGGACCGAGAAGATACAGCCGAAAACCTTTGGCCTCCTTATATTGACCCCGGCCTCGCTTCTCTTTTCTCTTGCCCGCAGGACGTGTGGGCATATGGGCGCCGTCAACGGCCATGACCATTACAGGAGGCGTATCGTCAATGGATGACTCGTTGATTCTTTTTTCTATTTCAGCTCTGTCCGGAATGACTGTTTTTAGCTTCGCCTTTTCACCTATTGCATTCAATGTCTCATGACTGAAGTGACTGGAAACATCTATACCCGTAAGACTGGAAAAATGCCTGGCAGCCGTCTCATACGGTAAATCCGCAGCAAGTGGTGATATGGCAGACTGGACGTCCAGCTGATGGGCCTCCCTGACCAGTTCCAGGATTTCATCCAGGGGATGAAACCCGTGTCTGCAATCAGTACAGTAAAAATATGGCCGTTCTATGGTAAAACTTCCATGAAGAGTGGATATTTCTTTCTTGTCCACCCTCTTGCGAGGCAGCGGCCTTTGACACTTCGGACATTTTGCATACCTCTGCTTTAAAGATTCTTCAGCAAGCCGTGTTACCAGCCCCTCAAAACATGCCTCAAGGAACAAATGGCGGGTCTGCGTAAAACGGTCACTGATTTCAGAAATCGTCGGGGGCTTTTCCCTTTCAAAAAAATCCCTGAATTTTTCTGTCCATTCATCAATTGCCTTGTAAGCCACTTTCCTGAATTCCTCCAGCGGATCAAAGATAGGAATAGATAGAGCCAATGCTGTACCCATGATCATACCCCCTGCAACTGCATTTGGAAATCACGGGACAGCGGATATGCATAAACCTCTTTGGGGCTCAGGCCGTGCCGCTCATTTCTCCGGTCCATGCGCCCCCGCCCAGAGGTTATGCCAAGCTTTATCCAGTTGGATGCAGCATAGCAGGTACCGCGATATCTGGATGGGTCCACCATGGTCTCAGCCAGGACCGGGGATATGCCGTATCGCTCTTTCCAGTCCACTGGAACACGCTTCAAGGAAAGGCTTAGCACGTGACTGGCGAGATTCTTGATCTGTATCCAGGGTAAAATCAGGAAACGGCTGTTATTGACGATATACTGAAGTCTTACAGCCCGAACCGAATCATTCCAGCCTATCCATTTATCGCGACAGGCTATCCGCCACGCAGGGCTGGAAAACTGCAAACACCCGGCGGGCAACTGGCTGCCATCCAGGGTTATATGGAAAAAATATCTCAAGTGAGCCCCGAATGGCACCTTAAAACCAAGATAATGGTACCTGTCCACAAGTTCCCGCCAGAGCTCCTGATCCTTTCTATCTTTGACAGGAGTCAACCGGACTGGCAGAAATTCCCGCAATACTCCGCATACGGGATGTCCAGGCTCTCCTGCCTTGCTTTTGTTGATATGGGTTTTGGAGCCGTACGGCCTGGTCCTCCGAACAGGTGGAAGCTTGATCAACCCCTCATGTTCAAGCAATCCCAGAAACTCGTAACTTTCACGCTGCTTGTAGGCCCCGTTTGGCCGGTACCATGACAGACACTCACAAACAGTGCCCGCAATTTCAGTGCGGCTTAATGCTGAAAACGTATCGGCAATATCCTTGATCTCTGCCAGGTCCGCCGCGGAAAAGACTCGTCCACTGAATACGATTGAACCATCATTACAAGTTTTCATAATTACCTCCCGCCACTGTATCTAAAACATGCAGCGGGAATTGTCCAGGAAAAAATCATTCAGCAAAAATTATCATTCTAACTGTCAGGACAAACTGGGAATGCTCCCAAGGTATTGTTCCAGGCCTGAATGCCGCGAGGCCAGCAAAGCCGCCAGTCAAAGGAAATGGTTGAGCAAACCTGAGAACCGGAACTACTTTCGAAGCCCTGATAA
>WFRQ01000616.1 GCA_015486425.1 Deltaproteobacteria bacterium
ATTCCGGGCTCTGCATGTTCAGCAGCTATTATGGTGGAAAATCAAGCACGAGGGGCCGCTGCGTACAGCCGTGCCGCAGGCGTTATGACTGGGCAGGCAGGCAGGGCACGTTTTTTTCAATGGATGACCTTGATGGACTTGATTTTGTTCAGGCACTGGGCAAGGCAGGTATCTCCTCCCTGAAGATTGAAGGACGACTGAAACCTTCTCACTATGTAAAGTCCGTGGTCTCGGCCTACCGCAAGATGCTTGATCTGCCGGATGACTGCTCACTGCAGGAGCGGGATTCTGTAATGGAGGAGGCGCGGGAACTGCTGGCAGGGTCTCTTGGAAGGCCGGGCTCTCCGGGATACTTCCTCTCTTCAGCCCCGTCAGGGGCTGTCTCTCCCACCAGGGCTGCCAACACAGGGCAGTACATGGGAAAGGTTATATCTGTAAGTCCGGAATCAGTGGTTATAGCCGGCAAACAGCTCCCGGAAAACGGTGACAGGTTAAGGCTGGTTGACACCTCTCGCGATGTTCAGAAGGCCTTCACATGCAAAGGGGTAAAGACGCTTGAAAAACAGGGGCAGTATGCAATTTCCCTGGCCAATGGCATGGAGGCAAGGCCTGGCAACCTGCTGTTCAGGACTGATGTGGCTGCATCCTCACATAAATCTGGGCAACGCGGTTACAAGACTGCCATCACAAAAAAATTCCATGAAAATATAAGGCAGAAAACCCACAGGGTCATGGCCATGGTTGAACATAAACATACGGGCCATGCAAGTGTTCACAGGGCACAGCCCGGAAGGGGTAAGTCCAGGCGCAGGGAACATGAAGTTCCGCTTTGGCTCAGGGTCAGGAGCATGGAGCAGCTCCGCATGACCAGTGAACTCAGGGCCGATGGCATAATAATCACCATAAGCGAATCAACGGTCAGGGCCACAAACACCCGGCGTGGCGAGCTGTTCCAGGATATGGAGGTGGTGTGGGCCCTGCCGCCGATTATTCAGGAAGGCAGACTTGGGTTTTATCGCCGCCTTGTCACTGCACTTGTACGCCAGGGCTACAAAAACTTTCTCGCAGGCAATCTGGGGCACCTGTATCTGCTTCACAACATAAGGGGCAGGGCCTCTTCGCACAGACAGAATTCCAGGGCCGGTTCCTCACGGGCAAACAGGCGGCCTTTAAAAATTTACGGTGATTACTGCCTGAACCTGCTTAATTCCCAGGCAGTAAGGGCTGCAAGGGATATTGGTATTTCAGTGCCGCAGATTGCCATTGAAACAGACGCGGATAATGCTGAAAAGGTCCTTGCTGCATCACCGCGCCCCCTGTTCTTCACAGCCTATGCCTGGGTTCCTCTGTTTACCTCCCGGCTTGACCATTCATCTTACGCACATGGAAGACCTGTTTCCAGCATGAGAGACGAGCAGTTTTACTGGCAGCGCGGTAACGGCGCCCATGTACTGCTTCCCCACAAACCTTATTCACTGATTGGCCGCCGCCATGAACTTGAGGCAATGGGCTTTTCCGCCCTGATTATAGACATGGCCAACTGGCCTGCGGCAAGAAAAATCAAGAAGAAACGAGGCGGGAAATTAAACCTCATGGATATCCTGACAAGGGGCAGGGAGTTCAATTTTGCATCACGTCTCTATTAAACCTTGAGCAGGAGCACTCCCCGTTTTTAATTGTACACTATTTTACTGAAAAAACAAGATGTTATAGCTCCCAAAGTAAAATTAGGATAAATGCTTTATCAGATTGAACAGAATACTCAGGGACTTTATTTTCCGTGGAAAACAGGTAAAGTTACATTTCAATATTATTAACCTGGATTGAGCGACTAATGAAATAGCTTCACACACCATGCAAGGCAGCAACTCAAAGAATATCCCGTCTTCTGTGATCCGCAGAGTGGAAAAACTCCGCTCAGAGATTAACCACCATAATTATCTTTACTACGTCCTTGACAACCCGGAGATCAGTGACGCGGACTATGATGCCCTTATGCGGGAACTCAAGGCCCTTGAGGAACAGCATCCGGAACTGATAACCCCTGATTCGCCTACACAGCGTGTAGGGGCACCTGTTTCTGAAAAATTCGCTCCTGTGCCTCATGCGGTTCCCATGCTCAGCCTTGATGACGCATTCAGCCCTGAAGAGGTCATTGCATTTGACCAGAGGGTGCGAAAATTCCTGAACCGAACCCATGACATAACCTACATGCTTGAGCCCAAGATGGACGGGCTTGCCGTGGAACTTATCTATGAAAACGGCGTGTTCACAACCGGTTCCACACGGGGAGACGGGTTGACTGGCGAGGATGTCACGGCGAATCTCAGAACTGTCAGGGCCATTCCCCTCAGGCTGGTAAACCCTGGTAAAGAGCCACTGCCAGAACGTCTCGAGGCCCGAGGCGAGATATTTATGAACCTGAAGGACTTCCGGGAGCTTAATAAAAGACGGGAGGCAGAGGGGCAGCCACCTTTTGCAAACCCCAGGAATGCCGCCGCAGGCTCCCTTCGTCAGCTTGACCCGGCAGTAACCGCGTCACGGCCCCTTGATATTTTTCTATATGGTGCAGGCCGAGTGACAGACAGGACATTTAAGACACAGGAGGAGATTCTTGCGTATCTCAGGAGCGTGGGCCTGAAGACCAATCCACTTATAGACAGATGCCGGGGTATCCACCGGGCCATTGAATACCACGACAGGATTGCTGCCATGAGGGCAAACCTCCCCTATGAAATAGATGGCACGGTAATAAAGGTAAACAGCCTTGAGCTTCAGGGTCAGCTTGGCGCAAAGGCCAGAAGCCCGCGTTGGGCCATTGCCTTCAAGTTCCAGGCCGCAAGGGCCATTACCCGCATAAAAGATATAATACTGAGCATCGGCAGGACCGGCGCTGTAACCCCTGTTGCCATAATGGAACCAGTAAAGGTGGGAGGAGTAGTGGTAAGCCGCGCAACCCTGCACAACCAGGATGAAATAAGGCGCAAGGACATTCGAAAAGGGGACTGGGTAATAATCCAGCGGGCCGGAGATGTTATACCCGAGGTTGTCAAACCCCTTGAGGAACGGCGTGACGGAACTGAAAAAAAATTTGAGATGCCTGCCACATGCCCGGTGTGCGGTTCAAAACTGGTAAGAAAGCCGGGAGAGGCAGTATGGAGATGCCCAAATCCCGAATGCTTCCCGCGTCTTGTAAAGAAGATATCCCACTTTGCATCCAAGAGCGCCATGGACATAGACGGCCTCGGCCCAAAAGTGGCGGAACAGCTTATTAACGCAGGGCTTGTACGCGATCTTCCTGACATCTATGCCCTGACCATGGATGACCTGGTATCAATGGAACGCTTTGGTCAAAAATCAGCACAGAACCTGCTTGATGCCATTGAAAAGAGCAAGGAGACCACACTGTCACGTTTCCTGTATGCCCTGGGCATAAGACACCTTGGCGAAGTAGCAGCCCAGAAACTTGCGGAACATTTTGGCTCTATTGAGAAGATAATGCAGGCGGGGATAGAAGAGATCAGCGCAATACATGGCATGGGAGAGGAGCTTGCCCGCTCTATTGTCA
>WFRQ01000617.1 GCA_015486425.1 Deltaproteobacteria bacterium
CTATGTGTTTTACGCTGACTGTCATTACCGGGGCGTGCATAACGAACAATGAAAATATGTTTTTGCAGTTTTCCAGATTGTGCGCGCAGGGAAGTGAGGAAGCTGGAACTTTCAGTTTACAGTTCCCAAACTCGAGTTTGGGAGCCAGCGTAAAAAGTATGAGTTATTTTTGGACAGCCCCTTAGTTAAAATTAAAAACCACAGAGGTTCCGTGCTATGCATGGAGCCTCTGTGGCGACGAGCATATATCGGACACGGTCCACGGACTTGTGGTCAGGGGAGAGTGTCGGGAGAGATCAGAACAGGCGGGCAGCAGGGATCAGCGTCCTCTGCTACCCCTGCCATGTCCTTGACCGCCGCCGTGGCCATGTCCGCCACCTCCACCACCTTGATTGCTGTAACTGTGATTGTAGCTGTAGTTGCGGCCCTGCCCGCTGCCGTCACACTGCCCTTTTCCAGAGCCTCGGTACTGCTTTCCGTTTTTTTCCCTGTACCTGTTCATGCTGCCTGAGCCTGAACCGTCAGAATAGCTGTTTCCGTGATGACCACGGCCCTTGTAGGCTGCCCTGTCTTCCGGTGATGCGTGCTGCATCTTGTTTCTCCATGCATCCCTGAATGCATTTCTTTCCTCTGCACTGGCATTTTGCATACTGCCCCGCATGGCAGAAAGTTCCTCAACAGAATATGAGCTGTAATCAGCTCCAAAACTCAAAGCAGGGGTTGCCAGAAGGGCGCTTAGTATCATAATCGTCAGTGTTTTTTTCATTTTACCTTCTCCTTTTGCTGACATCAGCCCAGGGTCATCATCTTTTATTTTTCTTGCCGGGCCATGACCATGGAAACCGGCGATATTATTCTATCTGTCAACGCCGGTTTCCCCGTGCATAAATATTTACAGCCCGCCTTTACCTCAGGCAGCTTCCGTCTCTCAGACGGCTTCCCTGGCCCTTCGTTCCCTGGCTGCCCATGCAGTTCTGACAACCGCCCTGTCTCCATGCAGGAGCCCCTGTGTCAGCATCACGCAGTACAATGGTCTCATCTCCTGTGGTGATTTCCGTTGCAATTATTCTTGTTGAACCGTCAGAAAGTGTTACCTCATAGCCGCTGACTGCTACCACTTCGCCTACCACAGGACGATCAACACCCTGCTCTTCCCAGAAACGTACTGGTCCGATGCCAAACACAGTGACAAGCTCATCTCCGGTATCCACTGTCATTCCAGCGCCTGGTGTGCCTATGGCTGTAACCATCCCCTCAATGCTTACAGGAACTCCGTCGGTTATGTTCATTACAGGGCCGGAGCCGTCCATAACTCCCATGCCTCTGCCTGCAAATGCAGACGGGGCTGTTACAAGAAAGAGAATTGCCGTAATATATAATATCAGGGTTGTCTTGGTGTCTTTCATTTATGTATCTCCTTTTTAATGTCTATTTTTATAGGTTTTAACCGGCCGGTTGCCTTATACATAATCAAGATACGTGCCAACAGGTATTTGACAAAAAAGCCCTTAAATAACCGATGGTTGGGAATTGGCTGCAGAATGGGGTGCTGTTTTGCATTCGACATTTTTCACTCCAATCTCGACATAATTGTCGAAATAGTGGTAAGCTGCACATGAATTAAATCGGGCTTAAGCGATTGCCGGATCTGCTGCATATATGCGAAAGAGGCACTCGCGCTGTAGTCGGTGATATGGGGATTCCGATGACAAAGGCGATGCAGTAAAATACGGCTATCCCAAGGGTTTCCCAAATTGGAAGGCACAGTCGATTGCAGAGGAAAGGCTGGCCTGGCTTTTGCTTTATATGTGCATGGAATCCATATTAAAGTTTACTGTGACCCTCAATTCAGCAACAGCTACCTGGCTCAATTCAGGTGTTAATAACATGAGACTATTTCCTGCCATAATATTTGCCATACTCATGGCTCTGCTGCCTTTCTCAGTATTGGCCGATGAACTGCTTATGGGTGAGGTGATATCTGTGGACAGGGATAAGAGCGAAGTGGTGTTGCATGTAAAAGAAAAACCGGATTCCAGAATAAAAGAAGAGTCCGACGCGCATGTAAAAATCAAGATTGAGGATGGGAAGATACCCGGAGGAGTTCGACAGGGCCGCACTGTAAAAATATGGGCAAAACCTTCTGGTGCCGTGCGTAAAACCTTTTCAGCCGATCATATAACCCCAGGGGGATGGTGTGACATGACAGGGGTGCGCGGAAGGCTCAGAAAGGTTGGAGGGCGTGGCCTGCACGGCAGGGGAGGCCCAGGCAGGGGATACGGAGGCCGTGGCAGGCATTAGACAATCATACGCACTCTTCAGTGAACAACAAGAAATTTTTCTCCCGGAGCTGAAAAACAGTACCATTCACGTGCCATCAAACGAAACGCTGAATAGTTACCTCAGCAAAAAGGGAGCATGAACCCTTGAAAACTGCCTGATTGATGAATCACTGATCCAAAACAACATTGTCCCGCTATGCCATTATTAAAAAACAGGCCTGACAACCGATCAAATCCGCTGCCTGTTCATCTCTGGCAGGCAAACATACTGGCATTTCTGCTTCTCTTCGCAATCGGGGCCGGGGTCCTGGCCATTCAGATGCATGGCCTGAGCAGGACATTCCTGAATGACGCAAGGGATCATGCCAGGCTGGCTGCAGGTATTATAATACTGAATGCAAGACATGCCATTACCTCACAAAAGGTTCTAAAAAAAATACTTGAAAAACAACTGGGCAACACCGCGGCCTTTGTCAATTATCTTGATCAGGTGGAGCCCTTCAGCACCTCTGAACTGAGCGCCTTTGCCAAGGAGGCAGGCCTTGCAGGTGTTGGCATAATCCGATCAGACGGTTCTGCGACACAGGGGCCTGATAACTGGCTGTCTGACCATGGCCGGGAGGTGTGCTCAAAACATGCCGGACTCGTGCGCTTCAGGGACAGGCATCTGTTTGTCCATGCAGTGATAGACAGTGAAACAGGGACCTGTGTGTATCTTGGTATAAGAGCTGATGATATTGAAAAACTGCATGAGAGAATCGGCCTTGAAAATACATTGAAGCAGATAAGGGAGCTTAACGGCATAGCCTTTGCCTATTTTACACAGGGAAAGGCAGGCAAAAACAATAATTCCCACGTCACACAGAAAGAAAATGACGCTACGGCTGTACTCACCAGGCGAGACGGCATCCCTGTGGTGGAGGTGACAATGCCTGCGGGCAGCGGTCAGCTCATACTGGGGATGGATGCAGCTCCGCTGTTTGCTACCAGGGTGCGGTTGCTCCGCTACTTCATAATGTTCAGCGCAGTTCTTCTTACAGTGGGAACCATCCTTACCTATGTGCTGTACAGGTTCCAGAAGGCATATCTCCGGAAGGTGCGGGCTTATGAACGCAGACTTGCTGATCAGAGGGAGGAAGCCGCCATGGGAAGGGCGGCTGCAGGCATAGCGCATGAGATAAGAAACCCCCTTAACAGTGTTGCCATGGGGCTTCAGCGCATGCAGTTTGATACGCGGGGTGAAAAAGAATCTCAAAAGAAGCTCCTGAAGGTCATGCTGAAGGAGATAAGGCGTACAGACAGGATAATATCCGGACTACTCTCATACAGCAGGCCGATTACCATAAACAGCAGGCCAGTTGTCCTTGCCGATGTTTTCAGGGAGCAGGTGGAGCTGGCCAGTCAGGCTACCCTGGCCCAGGGCATCACTGTTTCAAGCAATCTTCAGGAATGCACACAGACCGGAGATCCTGACCTGCTCAGGCAGGTGGTATCGAATCTCATAAAAAATGCCATTGAGGCCCTGCCGGACGGCGGAGAAATCAGGGCCTCAATCCGGTGCCAGGGCGAATATGTCAGAATGGTTATGAGCAACCGATGCGGAGAGGATAATACCGTTGACCATGAACGGTTTTTCGAGCCCTATTTTACTACCAGGACAAGGGGCACAGGACTGGGCCTTGCAATATGCCGCCGCATTGTTGAAGTACACGGGGGTACTATAAATGCGGATGTGCACCAGGGAATATTCACTGTCACGGTTACGCTGCCAGTAGATGCCAGGGTGGGGGCAGACAGCACAGCCACATGAAAATCGGTTATCTGGATAGCAATTAGACTTTTGCACAACTCCTCACCAGACAAAGGGTATGAAGCCATGAAAATCATGGTGGTAGATGACGAAAATATTCAGCGCGAAATGCTGTCAGGCTTCCTTGAATC